>NZ_JASCPP010000205.1:0-4701 GCF_029959745.1 Pseudomonas sp. PS01298
GGGGCGGCTAAGCCCCCCCAATAGTCTCACCGCGGTTTTCCAGATATTCCGGGGTGGATGGTTTTGGGGCCGCTTCGCAGCCCAACGCGGGGCAAGCCCGCTCGCCACATGAAGCCCGCTCACCACATGAAGCCGGCTCACCACAACTAGCTCACTGGCCACAACAAGCCCACCAGCCAAAAAAATCTAAGCATTCCTCACAAGAACCACCGCCCGCATCAGCCCTTCTTGCGCACCAGCTTCATCACCACCACAAAAAACACCGGCACAAACACCACCGCCAACGTCGCGGTAATCATCCCGCCGATCACCCCGGTACCAATCGCCTGCTGGCTCGCCGAGCTGGCGCCGGTGGCAATCGCCAGCGGCACCACGCCGAGGATGAACGCCAGCGAGGTCATGATGATCGGTCGCAACCTCAGCCGCGCGGCCTTGAGGGTCGCATCGATCAGGTCTTCGCCCTGGTCATACAGGTCCTTGGCAAATTCGATGATCAGGATCGCGTTCTTCGCCGACAGCCCGATGATGGTGATCAAGCCAACCTTGAAGAACACATCGTTGGGCATGCCACGCAAGGTCACGGCCAGTACCGCGCCGAGGACGCCCAACGGCACTACCAGCAGCACGGAAGTCGGGATCGACCAGCTTTCATACAGCGCCGCCAGGCACAGGAACACGATCAGCAGCGACAACCCCAACAGCAAGGGTGCCTGCGAGCCGGACAAGCGTTCCTGCAACGACAACCCGGTCCATTCCTGGCCAAGGCCCGCCGGCAACTGGCTGACCAGGCGCTGGATTTCTTCCATCGCTTCGCCGGTGCTGTGGCCCGGCGCGGCCTCACCACTGATGGCAATCGCCGGATAACCGTTGTAGCGGGTCAGCTGCGCCGGGCCCTGGGTCCACTTGGCTTCGACAAACGCCGACAACGGCACCATCTTTCCGGCGTTGTTGCGCACGTGGATCTTCATCAAGTCCGCAACCTGGCTGCGCTGGTCACCTTCGGCCTGCACCACCACCCGCTGCATGCGGCCCTGGTTGGGGAAGTCGTTGACATACGCCGAGCCGATGGCCGAGGACAGCACGTTGCCGACATCGGCAAACGACACGCCCAGCGCATTGGCCTGCTTGCGGTCGACTTCCAGCTGCACCTGTGGCGCCTCGGCGAGGGCGCTTTCGCGCACGTTGGCGAGGATCGGGCTTTTTTCCGCGGCCGCCAGCAGTTCGGTGCGGGCCTGCATCAATGCGGCGTGGCCGACGCCCCCACGGTCCTGCAGACGGAATTCGAACCCGCTGGAGGTGCCCAGCCCATCCACCGGCGGCGGCAGGATCGCATACGCGATCGCATCCTTGAGCTCGCTGAACGTCGCGTTGGCGCGGTCGGCAATCGAGGCTGCGGAGTCATCGCTGCCACGCTGCGACCAGTCCTTGAGCGTGGTGAACGCCAGCGCCGCATTCTGCCCCGAGCCGGAGAAGCTGAAGCCCATGATCATGGTGGTATCGCCCACCCCCGGCTCGCTGGCGTTGTGCGCTTCAATCTGCTCGGCGACCTGCACCGTGCGGTTCTTGCTCGCACCCGGCGGCAGCTGGATATCGGTAATGGTGTAGCCCTGGTCTTCGACCGGCAGGAACGAGGAGGGCAGGCGGCTGAACATCAGCCCCAGGCCCACCAGCAACACCAGGTAGACCAGCAGGTAGCGGCCGCTGCGCTTGAGCGCATAAGCCACCCAACCTTCGTAGCGATCGGTGAGTTGCTCGAAACGTTTATTGAACCAGCCGAAGAAACCACCCTTGGCATGGTGTTCGCCCTTGGCGATCGGCTTGAGCAGGGTGGCGCACAGCGCCGGGGTCAAGGTCAGGGCCAGGAACGCCGAGAACAGGATCGAGGTGGCCATCGACAGCGAGAACTGCTGGTAGATCACCCCCACCGAACCGGCCATGAACGCCATCGGCAGGAACACCGCCACCAGCACCAGGGTAATCCCGACGATAGCGCCCGTGATCTGGCCCATGGCTTTCTTCGTCGCCTCCTTGGGCGACAGGCCCTCGGTGACCATGATCCGCTCGACGTTCTCCACCACCACAATGGCGTCATCCACCAGGATACCGATGGCCAGCACCATGCCGAACATGGTCAGCACGTTGATCGAGAACCCCAGCAGCAGCATGGTCGCGAAGGTGCCCATCAGCGCGATCGGCACCACCAGCGTCGGGATCAGCGTATAGCGCACGTTCTGCAGGAACAGGAACATCACCGCAAACACCAGCGCCATGGCTTCGAGCAGGGTGTAGACCACCTTGGTGATCGAGACCTTGACGAACGGCGAGGTGTCGTACGGAATCTTGTATTCGACATTGGCCGGGAAGTAGCGCGACAGCTCGTCCATCTTCGCCCGCACCAGGGTCGCCGTGTTCAACGCGTTGGCGCCCGGCGCCAGTTGCACGCTGACGGCGGTGGACGGCTTGCCGTTCAGGCGCGTGGAAAACTGGTACTCCTGGCTGCCGATTTCCACCCGCGCCACATCGCCGATGCGCACGGTGGAGCCGTCCGGGTTGGCCTTGAGCACGATGTCGGCGAATTCCGCCGGCGTCGACAGCTGGCCCTTGACCAGGATCGCGGCGGTGATTTCCTGGGTCCTGGTGCCCGGCAAGTCGCCGATGCTGCCAGCGGAAACCTGGGCGTTCTGCGCGCTGATCGCGGCATTCACGTCCGCCGGGGTCAGGTTGAAGCCGATCAGCTTCTGCGGGTCGATCCAGATGCGCATGGCGCGCTCGGCGCCATACAACTGCGCCTTGCCGACCCCGTCGAGGCGCTTGAGCTCGTTCATTACGTTGCGCGCCAGGTAATCGCTGAGCGCTACGTCATCGAGCTTGCCGTCGCTGGAGGTGAGGGTCACCAGCAGCAGGAAACCGGCGGACACTTTCTCCACCTGCAAGCCCTGCTGCGTCACCGCTTGCGGCAGGCGCGGCTCGACCGCCTTGAGACGGTTTTGCACATCCACCTGGGCCATTTCCGGATCGGTGCCCGGCTGGAACGTCGCGGTGATGGTGGCCGAACCGAGGCTGCTCTGGGATTCGAAATACAACAGGTGGTCGGCGCCATTGAGCTCCTGCTCGATCAGGCTGACCACGCTTTCGTCCAGGGTCTGGGCCGAGGCGCCGGGATACACCGCGTAGATCTCGACTTTGGGCGGCGCGACGTTGGGGTACTGCGCCACCGGCAACTGCGGGATCGCCAGCAAGCCGGCGAGCAGGATAAACAGGGCGACCACCCAGGCGAAGATCGGGCGATCAATAAAGAACTGCGGCATTCTCAATAATCCTTATTGGCCGGGTGCCTGGGCGAGCGGCACGGGGCTGTCATCCACCTGGACTTTTTCACCGGGGCGCGCGTGTTGCAGGCCTTCGACGACGATGCGGTCACCGGGCTTGAGGCCGCTGCTGACGATCCAGCGGTCCTCGACCACCGCACCCAGTTCCACCGGTTGCTGGCTCACGGTTTGCTCGGCGTCCAGCAGCAGCACCATGGGGATACCGGCGCTGTCGCGGACGATGGCGCGTTGCGGCACGCTGATGCCTTGTTTATCGACGGCCTGCTCCAGGCGCACACGCACAAAGCTGCCAGGGAGCAAATCGAGGTCCGGGTTGGGGAATTCGCTGCGCAGGATGATCTGCCCGGTGCCGGGGTCGACGCTGATTTCGGCGAACAGCAATTTGCCCGGCAGTGGGTAGAGGCTGCCATCGTCCTGGATCAGCGTGGCCTTGGCCTGATCCTGGCCGACCTGCTTCAGGCTGCCGGCGCGGAAGGCGCGGCGCAGGTCGTTCAGTTCGCGGGTGGATTGGGTCAGGTCGGCGTGGATCGGGTCCAGTTGCTGGATGATCGCCAGGGGCGTGGCCTCGTTCTGGCCGACCAGTGCACCTTCGGTGACCAGCGCGCGGCCGATACGCCCGGAAATCGGTGCCGTCACGGTGGCGTAGCCCAGGTTCAGCTTGGCGCGCTCGACGGCCGCCTTGTTGGCGGCGACTTCGGCGTTGGTCTGGCGCACGGCGGCGCGGGCGTTGTCGTAGTCCTGGCCGCTGATGGCGTTGCCTTCGACCAGCTGGCTGTAGCGCTGCTCCTGCAGGCGCGCCTGGAACGCATTGGCCTCGGCCTTGCTCAGGTTGGCTTGGGCGCTGTCGAGGTCAGCCTTGAACGGCGCCGGGTCAATGCGAAACAGCACGTCGCCCTGTTTGACGTCGTGACCTTCCTTGAACACCCGCTGCATCACCACACCGGCTACCCGCGCGCGCACTTCGGCGATGCGCGGCGCGGCGATGCGCCCGCTCAGCTCGCTGCTGATGGACAGGGGCTTGGCCTGCAGGGTTTCAATGCGGACTTTGGCCAGCGGCATTTCCGGCGCTTGCGTGGCCGACTTGTCGCAGGCACTCAGTGCCAGCGTCAGGGCCAGCAGGCAAAACGGCGCAAACAGATTCTTTGACATGCTCTTATCCCAATATTGACTGGCGCATCCTAAGGTCACCTGCGCCGTGGTGCTGTGAAGCTGTGTAGGTGGTCTGTGAAGAAATGTAAGGTGCGACCCATAGTCGGCAGAGGGCGTATATCCTTGCACAATCCTGCAAGCACTGGAGCTCCCATGTGGGAGGGGGCTTGCCCCCGACAGCGGTGTATCAGTCGAAACAGCCTTCACTGACCCACCGCTGTCG
>NZ_JASCPP010000206.1:0-4635 GCF_029959745.1 Pseudomonas sp. PS01298
GCTCGCGAAAGCGGACTTTCAGTTGATTCATCGGTGACTGACACACCGCATTCGCGAGCAAGCCCGCTCCCACATTTCGACCGAGTCGCCCTCAACACCGCGTTAATTTTTTCAGAAGTCCAGGCCGGGCCGCTGCGACGACCCGCGCCTTTTTGGAGCACCGCACCATGACGCTTGCAGTCCAATTCACCCACGTTTCCCGTCAGTTCGGCGAAGTGAAAGCCGTTGACCGGGTTTCCATCGATATCCAGGACGGCGAGTTCTTTTCCATGCTCGGCCCTTCCGGCTCAGGCAAGACCACATGCCTGCGCCTGATCGCCGGGTTCGAGCAGCCGAGCGCAGGCTCGATCCGCATTCATGGCGAGGAAGCCGCCGGCTTGCCGCCGTATCAGCGTGACGTCAACACCGTGTTCCAGGATTACGCGCTGTTCCCGCATATGAATGTGCGCGACAACGTCGCCTACGGCCTCAAGGTCAAGGGCGTCGGCAAGGCCGAGCGCCTCAACCGCGCCGAAGAAGCCCTGGGCATGGTCGCCCTCGGCGGCTACGGCGACCGCAAGCCGGTGCAGCTCTCCGGCGGCCAGCGCCAACGGGTGGCACTGGCCCGCGCCCTGGTCAATCGCCCGCGTGTGCTGCTGCTCGATGAGCCGCTCGGCGCCCTCGACCTCAAGCTGCGCGAGCAGATGCAAAGCGAGTTGAAGAAGCTGCAACGCCAACTCGGCATCACCTTTATCTTCGTGACGCACGATCAGACCGAAGCGCTGTCGATGTCCGACCGGGTGGCGGTGTTCAACAAGGGCCGCATCGAACAGGTCGACACCCCGCGCAACCTGTACATGAAGCCGGCCACGTCGTTCGTCGCCGAATTCGTTGGCACCTCCAATGTGCTTCGCGGCGAGCTGGCCCAACGCCTCAGCGGCACCCCGCAACCGTTCTCGATCCGCCCGGAACACGTGCGCTTTGCCGAAGGCCCGCTGGGCGTCGGTGAGGTCGAAATCAGCGGCCTGCTGCACGACATCCAGTACCAGGGCAGCGCCACCCGCTATGAACTGAAACTGGAAAACGGCCAGGCGCTGAACATCAGCCAGGCGAACAACCAATGGCTGGATATCAGCAGCGGCCACCAGGTCGGCCAGACCGTCACCGCGCGCTGGGCGCGGGAAGCCATGACCCCGCTGACCGACATCGCAGGCGAGGTGTGAGATGACTTCGGCCCTTTCCCAACCGCCGATGCGCAGGTTTTCCAACCTGCTGTACCGCAAGCCCAACCTGTACCTGGCAATGTTGCTGGTACCGCCGCTGATCTGGTTCGGCGCGATCTACCTGGGCTCACTGCTGACCCTGCTGTGGCAAGGTTTCTATACCTTCGACGACTTCACCATGGCGGTCACGCCGGACCTGACCCTGGCCAACTTCGCCGCCCTGTTCCAGCCGTCGAACTTCGACATCATCGTGCGCACCCTGAGCATGGCGATCGTGGTGTCGATCGCCAGCGCCATCGTCGCCTTCCCGATCGCCTACTACATGGCGCGCTACACCACGGGCAAGACCAAGGCGTTCTTCTATATCGCGGTGATGATGCCGATGTGGGCCAGCTATATCGTCAAGGCGTATGCCTGGACCTTGCTGCTGGCCAAGGGCGGCGTCGCACAGTGGTTCGTGCAGCACCTGGGGCTGGAACCGCTGCTGCAGTTCGTGCTGGGCATTCCCGGCGTGGGCGGCAGCACCTTGAGCACCTCGCACCTGGGGCGCTTCATGGTGTTCGTGTACATCTGGCTGCCGTTCATGATCCTGCCGATCCAGGCCTCGCTGGAACGCTTGCCGCCGTCCCTGCTGCAAGCCTCGGCGGATCTCGGGGCCAAGCCGCGCCAAACCTTCATGCAGGTGATTTTGCCGCTGTCGGTGCCGGGCATTGCCGCCGGCTCGATCTTCACGTTCTCGCTGACCCTGGGCGATTTCATTGTGCCGCAACTGGTGGGCCCGCCGGGCTACTTCGTCGGCGGCATGGTGTACGCCCAGCAAGGTGCCATCGGCAACATGCCCATGGCCGCCGCGTTCACCCTGGTACCGATCGTGCTGATCGCAGTTTACCTGTCCATCGTCAAACGCCTGGGGGCCTTCGATGCACTCTGAAAAAGCTTCGTGGAGCCTGAAAATAGCGGCTTGGGGCGGGTTGGTTTTCCTGCACTTCCCGATCCTGATCATCTTCCTCTACGCCTTCAACACCGAAGAAGCCGCGTTCAGCTTTCCGCCCCAGGGCTTTACCCTGAAGTGGTTCAGCGTGGCCTTCGCCCGGCCCGACGTGCTCGAAGCGATCAAGCTGTCGCTGCAGATCGCGGCCATCGCCACATTGATCGCGATGGTGCTCGGCACCCTGGCCTCGGCGGCGCTGTACCGGCGCGAATTCTTCGGCAAGCAAGGCGTGTCGCTGATGCTGATCCTGCCGATTGCGCTACCGGGGATCATCACCGGTATCGCACTGCTGGCGACGTTCAAGACGCTGGGCATCGAGCCCGGGATGTTCACCATCATCGTCGGCCACGCGACCTTCTGCGTGGTGATCGTCTACAACAACGTGATCGCGCGCCTGCGGCGTACTTCCCACAGCCTCATCGAAGCCTCGATGGACCTGGGTGCCGACGGCTGGCAGACCTTCCGCTACATCATCATGCCCAACCTCGGCTCGGCGCTGCTGGCCGGCGGCATGCTCGCGTTTGCGCTGTCGTTCGACGAAATCATCGTCACCACCTTCACCGCCGGCCACGAGCGCACCTTGCCGCTGTGGCTGCTCAACCAGCTCAGCCGGCCACGGGATGTGCCGGTGACCAACGTGGTCGCGATGCTGGTGATGCTGGTGACGATGTTCCCGATTCTCGGTGCCTACTACCTGACGCGCGGCGGTGAAAGCGTGGCCGGGAGTGGCGGTAAATAACTGACAACCCATTGCCACTGAAGGAATGAGATTCAAATGTGGGAGCGGGCTTGCTCGCGAAAGCGGTGTATCAGTCACGTGATGTATCAACTGAAAGCCCGCTCCCACACTTGAACCGGTTTCGGCAGGGGAAACGATGCAGCTTTAAGAGGACAGAACCATGCAAACCAAACTGCTGATCAACGGCCATCTGGTCGAAGGCGAAGGCCCTGCGCAGCCGGTGTTCAACCCGGCATTGGGTCGGGTACTGGTGGAAATCAAGGAAGCCAGCGAAGCCCAGGTCGACGCCGCCGTGCGCGCTGCCGATGCCGCCTTTGAAGGCTGGTCGCAGACTGCACCCAAAGACCGCTCCTTGCTGCTGCTCAAACTGGCGGACGTGATCGAGGCCCACGGTGAAGAGCTGGCCAAGCTGGAATCGGACAACTGCGGCAAGCCCTACAGCGCCGCGCTGAACGATGAGATCCCGGCGATTGCCGACGTGTTCCGCTTCTTTGCCGGTGCCAGCCGTTGCATGAGCGGGTCGGCTGGCGGCGAATACCTGCCCGGTCACACCTCGATGATCCGTCGCGACCCGGTGGGCGTCATCGCTTCCATCGCGCCGTGGAACTACCCGCTGATGATGGTCGCCTGGAAAATCGCCCCTGCCCTGGCTGCCGGTAATACCGTGGTGCTCAAGCCGTCGGAACAAACCCCGCTGACGGCGTTGCGCATGGTCGAACTGGCCGCCGATATTTTCCCGGCCGGTGTCCTCAACCTGGTGTTCGGGCGTGGTCCGACCGTGGGCAGCCCGTTGGTGAACCACCCGAAAGTGCGCATGGTGTCGCTGACCGGCTCCATCGCTACCGGCGCGAACATCATCTCCAGCACCGCCGACAGCGTGAAGCGCATGCACATGGAGCTGGGCGGCAAGGCCCCGGTGATCATCTTCAACGATGCCGATATCGACGCGGCCGTCGAAGGCATTCGCACCTTCGGCTTCTACAACGCCGGCCAGGACTGCACCGCGGCGTGCCGCATCTATGCCCAGGCGGATATCTACGATGCGTTTGTCGAGAAGCTCGGCGCGGCAGTCGCCAGCATCCAGTACGGCCTGCAGGATGACCCGGCCACCGAGCTCGGCCCGCTGATCACCGCGCAGCACCGCGACCGCGTCGCCGGCTTTGTCGAACGCGCCGTGGCCCAGCCGCACATCCGCCTGGTGACCGGCGGCAAGGCGGTGGAAGGCAATGGTTTCTTCTTTGAACCGACGGTGCTGGCCGATGCGCAGCAGGACGACGAAATCGTGCGCCGCGAGGTGTTCGGGCCGGTGGTGTCGGTGACTAAATTCACCGATGAAGCGCAGGTGCTCGGCTGGGCCAACGATTCGGACTACGGCCTGGCGTCATCCGTATGGACCGCCGATGTCGGACGCGCCCATCGCCTGGCCGCGCGTTTGCAATATGGCTGCACCTGGGTCAACACCCACTTCATGCTCGTCAGTGAAATGCCCCACGGCGGTCAGAAACTGTCCGGGTATGGCAAGGACATGTCCATGTATGGGCTGGAGGACTACACCACCGTACGCCATGTGATGTTCAAGCACTGACGCTTTACCCCTGTGTGCGGGCTTGCCCGCGATGGCGGCGTGTCTGTGCCGACGCTATCGCGGGCAAGCCCGCACCCACAGGGGCCCGCCTCATAAAAAAAAATAATTAGTAGGTTAC
>NZ_JASCPP010000207.1:0-4600 GCF_029959745.1 Pseudomonas sp. PS01298
CCGTAACTGCTTTATGTTAGTGCTGGGTTGCCTGCGAGGCAGGAAAGCCAGCTCCCACCCTGACCGCGCTCCGATTCTCGTTCTGCATGTACCTGACTGGTCCTGACCCTATGAATACCACCACTGCCCAAGTGCAAACGACCACGCCTCACACGCCACGCAAAAGCCGCCTGGCCAACCCCGGCTGGTTCCTCGTCACCCCTTCGGTCGCCATGCTGCTGCTGTGGATGATCGTGCCGCTGGGCATGACCCTGTACTTTTCGCTGATCCGCTACAACCTGCTCTACCCTGGCGAAAACCAATTCGTGGGGCTGGAGAACTTCACCTACTTCATCACCGACTCAGGCTTCCTGCCGGGCGCCACCAATACCCTGTTGCTGGTCGGCAGCGTGCTGTTGATCAGCGTGGTGTTCGGCGTGTTGATCAGTGCCTTGCTGGAGGCCAGTGAGTTCCTGGGCCGTGGCATCGTGCGGGTGATGCTGATTTCGCCGTTCTTCATCATGCCCACCGTCGGTGCGCTGATCTGGAAAAACCTGATTTTCCACCCGGTGTCGGGAATTCTCGCCGCCGTCTGGAAGCTGTTCGGCGCCGAGCCGGTGGACTGGCTGGCGCACTATCCGTTGCTGTCGATCATCATCATTGTGTCGTGGCAGTGGCTGCCGTTTGCGATCCTGCTGCTGATGACCGCCATGCAGTCCCTCGACCAGGAACAAAAGGAAGCCGCACGCCTGGACGGCGCCGGCGCCATCGCGATCTTCTGGCACCTGACCCTGCCTCACCTGGCACGCCCGATTGCCGTGGTGGTGATGATCGAAACCATCTTCCTGCTCTCGGTGTTCGCCGAAATCTTCACCACCACCAACGGTGGCCCGGGCTACGCCTCGACCAACCTCGCCTACCTGATCTACAACCAGGCGCTGGTGCAGTTCGACGTGGGCATGGCCTCGGCCGGCGGCTTGATCGCCGTGGTCATCGCCAATATCGCGGCGATCATCCTGGTGCGGATGATCGGCAAAAACCTGACTGACAAGCCTTGAGGGCCGCGCCATGACGCTTCAACAATCCCGCCGCCTGCAAAGCCTGTTGCTCGGCACTTTGGCCTGGGCCATCGCGATCCTGATTTTCTTCCCGATCTTCTGGATGGTGCTGACCAGCTTCAAGACCGAAATCGATGCGTTCGCTACCCCACCGCAGTTCATCTTCACGCCGACGCTGGAGAACTACCTGCACATCAACGAGCGCAGCAACTACTTCAGCTACGCCTGGAACTCGGTGCTGATTTCGTTCAGTGCCACCGCCCTGTGCCTGCTGATCTCGGTGCCGGCCGCCTACTCCATGGCCTTCTACGAGACCAAGCGCACCAAAGGCACGCTGCTGTGGATGCTCTCCACCAAGATGCTGCCACCGGTGGGCGTGCTGATGCCGATCTACCTGCTGGCCAAGAGCTTCGGCCTGCTGGATACGCGCATCGCGCTGATCATTATCTACACCCTGATCAACCTGCCGATTGTGGTCTGGATGGTTTACACCTACTTCAAGGACATCCCCAAGGACATCCTCGAAGCCGCGCGCCTGGACGGCGCCACCCTGTGGCAGGAAATGGTCCGGGTGCTGCTGCCGATCGCCAAGGGCGGCCTGGCGTCCACGGTATTGCTGTCGCTGATCCTGTGCTGGAACGAAGCGTTCTGGTCGTTGAACCTGACCTCGTCCAACGCAGCACCGCTGACCGCGCTGATCGCCTCCTACTCCAGCCCTGAAGGCTTGTTCTGGGCCAAGTTGTCCGCCGTCTCGACCCTGGCCTGCGCGCCGATCCTGATCTTTGGCTGGATCAGCCAGAAACAGCTGGTACGCGGTTTGTCCTTCGGCGCCGTGAAATAACGGCCTTTCAATAAAAAATTCAAAGCGGAGGCCCATCATGGCCAACCTGAAAATCAAGAATCTGCAAAAAGGCTTCGAAGGTTTCTCGATCATCAAAGGCATCGACCTGGAAGTTAACGACAAGGAGTTCGTGGTCTTCGTCGGCCCCTCGGGCTGCGGTAAATCGACCCTGCTGCGCCTGATCGCGGGCCTGGAAGAAGTCAGCGAAGGCACCATCGAACTGGACGGCCGCGACATCACCGAAGTAACCCCGGCCAAGCGCGACCTGGCGATGGTGTTCCAGACCTACGCGCTGTACCCGCACATGAGCGTGCGCAAGAACATGTCGTTTGCCCTGGACCTGGCCGGCGTCGACAAGAAACTGGTCGAGAGCAAAGTCAGCGAAGCGGCGCGCATCCTCGAACTCGGCCCGTTGCTGGAGCGCAAGCCCAAGCAGCTGTCGGGCGGTCAGCGCCAGCGTGTGGCGATTGGCCGGGCGATTGTGCGTAACCCGAAAATCTTCCTGTTCGACGAACCGCTGTCGAACCTCGACGCCGCCCTGCGCGTGCAGATGCGCCTGGAGCTGGCGCGCCTGCATAAAGAGCTGCAGGCGACCATGATCTACGTGACCCATGACCAGGTCGAAGCCATGACCCTGGCCGACAAGGTGGTGGTCCTCAACAGCGGCCGTATCGAGCAAGTGGGCTCGCCGCTGGAGCTTTACCACCAGCCGGCCAACCTGTTTGTCGCGGGCTTCCTGGGTACGCCGAAGATGGGCTTCCTCAAGGGCAAGGTCACGCGCGTCGAAGGCCAAGGCTGCGAGGTGCAACTCGACGCCGGCACCACCATCAGCCTGCCGTTGAGCGGCGCGACCCTGAGCGTGGGCAGCGCGGTGACCCTGGGCATTCGTCCGGAACACCTGGAAATCGCCACGCCGGGCCAGACCTCCCTGACCGTCACCGCCGACGTCGGCGAGCGCCTGGGCAGCGACACCTTCTGCCACGTCATCACCGCCAATGGCGAGCCGTTGACCATGCGGATCCGTGGCGACATGGCCAGCCAATACGGCGAGACGCTGCACCTGCACCTGGACCCGGCGCACTGCCATCTGTTCGACACCGACGGTGTAGCCGTGGCCCGCCCACTGCGCGCTGCCGCCTGATTTCGCGAGAGTTGTGATGAAACTGAATAAGCAGAACCTTACCCAACTGGCGCCGCACGTGAACATCCCGGCCTATGCGATTGCCAGCACCTCCCAGGGCATCGCCCATATCGGCGTCGGCGGTTTCCACCGTGCGCACCAGGCGTACTACACCGATGCGCTGATGAACACCGGCGAAGGCCTGGACTGGAGCATCTGCGGCGTCGGCCTGCGCAGCGAGGACCGCAAGGCCCGCGACGACCTGGCGGGCCAGGACTACCTGTTCACCCTCTATGAACTGGGCGACACCGACGACACCGAAGTGCGTGTGATCGGCTCGATCAGCGACATGCTGCTCGCCGAAGACAGCGCCCAGGCATTGATCGACAAACTGGCCAGCCCCGAGATTCGCATCGTCTCGCTGACCATCACCGAAGGCGGCTACTGCATCGACGACAGCAACGGCGAGTTCATGGCCCACCTGCCGCAGATCCAGCATGACCTGGCGCACCCCGGCGCACCGAAAACCGTGTTCGGCTTTATCTGCGCCGCGCTGACCCAGCGCCGCGCCGCCGGCACCCCGGCGTTCACGGTGATGTCCTGCGATAACCTGCCGCACAACGGCGCCGTCACGCGCAAGGCGTTGCTGGCCTTTGCCGCGCTGCACAATGCCGACCTGCACGACTGGATCAAGGCCAATGTGAGCTTTCCGAACGCCATGGTCGACCGCATCACGCCGATGACCAGCACCGCCCACCGCCTGCAGTTGCACGACGAGCACGGCATCGACGATGCCTGGCCGGTGGTCTGCGAACCGTTTGTGCAATGGGTGCTGGAAGACAAGTTCGTCAACGGCCGCCCGGCCTGGGAGAAGGTCGGCGTGCAGTTCACCAATGACGTGACGCCCTATGAAGAGATGAAGATCGGCCTGCTCAACGGCAGCCACCTGGCCCTGACTTACCTGGGGTTTCTCAAGGGCTACCGGTTCGTGCACGAGACCATGAACGACCCGTTGTTCGTCGCGTACATGCGCGCCTACATGGACCTGGATGTCACGCCGAACCTGGCGCCGGTACCGGGTATCGACCTGACCGACTACAAGCAGACCCTGGTCGACCGCTTTTCCAACCAGGCGATTGCCGACCAGTTGGAGCGCGTGTGCTCGGATGGCTCCTCGAAGTTTCCCAAGTTCACCGTGCCGACCATCAACCGCCTGATAGCCGATGGGCGCGAGACCGAGCGTGCGGCGCTGGTGGTCGCGGCCTGGGCCTTGTATTTGAAGGGCGTGGATGAGAATGGCGTGAGCTATAAAATCCCCGACCCGCGTGCGGAATTCTGCCAGGGGCTGGTGAGTGATGAGGCGTTGATCAGCCAGCGACTGCTGGGAGTGGAAGAGATTTTCGGCACGGCTATTCCCAACTCGCCGGAGTTTGTGGCAGCGTTCGAGCGTTGCTATGGGAGCTTGCGTGATAACGGCGTCACCGAAACCCTACAGAACCTCCTGAAGAAACCGGTTTAAATGTGGGAGGGGGCTTGCCCCCGATGAGGGTGTGTCAGGCGAATATCCTTCACTGACCCACAGCCCTCGGGGGCAAGCCCCCT
>NZ_JASCPP010000208.1:0-4583 GCF_029959745.1 Pseudomonas sp. PS01298
CGAACGATATCGCCCTGATCATTACGCTCGTATTTCCAGGCAGCTTCACCACGCCTTACCACCCGTACGAACCCATTGTCATGCTCGTAGGACGTCGGCTCATCGTCCCCCGGAAACACCGCCACCAGACGTCCGGCGTCGTCGTACTGATACGCCGTCACCGCTCCGAGCGGATCCTGCTCAACCGTCAGCCGGCCTTTGACGTCGTAGGATCTGAAATGCTCGGCACCATCCGGATCAATGCGCTGCACCAGCCGCGCCCGCTGGTCATGCACGTAGACTTCCTGGCTGCCATCAGCGTTAAACACCGTGACCTGCCCGTGGTCATCCCAGGCATAACGCGTGTCCATCTGCGAAAAGCTCGCCCAGTGGCGGACACAGCGCGCGGCCTTGCCAGCCCGTTCCCACGCCCAAAAGAAACTCGCGCCACCGGCCAACTGCCGCTCAAGAATGACGTGCTGATCGTCGTACCGATAAACCTCGCATTCGCCGACGGCATTGGTCGACGAGACCAATCGTCCCAGGTCGTCATAGGCGTAGGAAACAACGTTGTGCTCAGTCATCCACTCGAAAGGACCGTGGCCCTTGGCGCGCTGGATCTGGTAGTCCACCGCCACGATGCGACCCAACTCATAACGCAGGAACAGCGAACGCCCGACACCGTTATCCAGCCGCTCAATGCGCCCCAAAAGATCCCGGGCAATGCGCAGCCGGTTGTCATACGCATCGCTGATCGCGGTCAGCACACCGTCGCGAAAGTGGTAAAAGCGCGACGCCTGAGCCAACACCAACTCGTCCGGGGAAGCGCCTAAATAGATTGCCGCTTCAGCCAGGCTATTGGTGATTGCTGGGCGAGAAACAGATGGCAAGGGCAGGGTGGTCGAGCGGTTTTCATGATCGGTCCACACCACCGAATCACCGGAAACACTCAGCCGATGCGCCAACGAGTGACTCCAGCCAAACCCCAACCCGCCATCCACTTCGACCGCGCTGGTGCGGTACAAGCGGCTCCACTCAAACGGCAAGACTCCATCCAACGTGCCATCGGTGAGAGTGAGCAATTCCTCGCCCGTGACCATCGAGACCGGGCAGCCATTAGTGGCGGTCTTATCCGCAGGCGCCGCCGAGTCCCCGTTTGGATTTTTGCCAGCAGCAGGCACATCGTCGACATGCTCTTGCCGAACCAACGTCGTCCGCTGCGTCTTGCCGCGAACCGCCGGCACCGGGTTGGAAATCAGCTGATCCCCAGCCTTCAACGGCACATCCGGAATCACTTTGATCGGCGTCGCCGCGCTCCTCAGCAACAACGGTGTGGCCGCCTCGACATGGCCCTGCACACGAGATTTCCCAAATTGCCTGGCCACCTGTTTGAACCACTGGCGCGCACGACGAGACTTGATGCCGTCCAGGACCTTGGCGCTCATGCCTATCGCCACGCCCATCGCACCGGTGGCGAGGGCCAGCAGCAGGTTGATCAGCACTTCGGCGCTGATTTCTCCGAGCAATTCATTCATGTACGGCGGCGGCATCATCCGCATCCAACTGACCAATACCGACAAGTAAATGAACAGCAGCGGCTCATCGCTGAGTACCAAAATGCCTTTTGCGAGGATTTCGGCGCTGAGGTTCAGGAGCTTTTCGAGTTCGGCGTGGGACAGGTAATGCAGCAGCTTCTCGGCATTCGCAAGCGGGTCCATAAGCCACTGAAGCAGCTGCTTGAGGGAATCCCAGAGTTCATACAGCGCATTGCCAAATCCCCGGGCGTAGGCTCGGTGCAGCATCAAGTAGCGCTTGAGGAAATTGGCCTCGGAGTAGTTCGCCCACAGCGGTGCAAACGTGGCGTCCCACTCGCTGCGCAGCCAGCCCTCCAGTGGCCCGATGACCGACTGATAGGAGGCATACAGCGCCTTGAAATGCTCTTGGGAGACGTTGGGGTAGAAGCTGATGCGGTACTGCTGGTTTCGATCGCACTCGGTAACTTCCAGAATGCCGCTGGGCCCGATGGTTTTATGGATGGGCGCCCCCAGCGGGCCGCCGTCTGGGTCGATACGCTGCAACATCACGGGCGTATTGCCGATGGGCACGAACCTCGAACTCTGGAACATGTGCACCAGCGTCAAGGTACCGTTGGCCTGGCACGCGGCGACGGTACTGCTGGGAAGGATCGAACGGTTGATCGGCGCGACAAGCGCCACCTCACGGCCGACCTTGAATACCTGCTCGACATCCAGCGCCGAAGAGCTGAGGACGCTTTGCGCCAAGGTTTCGTAGGAATTGAGGCAGCGCCTGAAGTCGCTGAGCACGGCTTCGACGTCACGCGTCTTGGCATCCATGGCCGTCAGCAGCAGGAGGCCGATGGTTTGGCTGGTGGCGTTGATCAAGGCGCACCCACCAAGACGGCAGGGCTATCGAAAAAAAACATCTGCAATCCCTCGCACTGTGTGATCAGGCGAGGGACTTTGCAGCGGTTTTTAAGTGATATCTGTAGTGCTTATCCGGCATTGAGGTGGGGCGTTTCAGCAAACATTGTCTGCTTGCGCCCAAGTGCCCAGTGTTCAGCGTTGCGCGAACGCCAAATTCAACCCCAACCCTGCAAAGGCTGCTGCAAAACTGCGGCGCAGCCAATTCTGTACGCGTGGCGATTCGATGACTGCGCGGCGAAATCCATTGGCCAGCAGGCCGTAGAGCACAAACACCGCAAACGTCATCGCCATGAATACGCTGCTCAGCACCAGCATTTGCAAGGCCGGAGCGGTGCTGCCGGGGGTGACGAACTGTGGCAGGAAGGCCAGGAAGAAAATCGTCAGTTTGGGGTTGAGAATGTTCAGCAGGAAACCGCGAATGATCAGGCTGCGCAGGGTGGCAACGATGGGCGTGTCATTCATGGCGAAGGCCGAGCGGTCACGGCAGGTGGCGTAGGCCAGATACAGCAGGTAGGCCACGCCGGCGTATTTGAGTACTTCGAACGCCAGTGCGCTGGTGTGCAGCAGCGCGGAAAGCCCGAGTATGGAAGCCAGCAAGTGCGGGAGGATTCCCGCCGTGCAGCCCAGCGCAGCGAAGATGCTGGCGCGTTTGCCGGCGGTGAGGCCGGTGGAGACGGTAAAGATCACGCCGGTGCCGGGAATCAGCACGACGATCAGGCAGGTGACGAGGAAATTCAAGCTCAGCATGGCATTCAAACTCCTTGTACGAATGGTCGATGACAGATCCTGTCACGTTTGTCTTTTGCTGGCGAGTGCAGCAGGGCGGCGAACGCCGGATAGACTTACCTGTCGATATCAGCGCTAGCTGGCCCATTGTCGTTCAAGGAAGTCCCATGTCCGCATCCCGACTGATCCTGTGCCTCACCACGCTCCTGGTGCTGGCCGGTTGCTCTACAACGCGCGCCCCGCAACAGCCGCAGCGCAGCGAGGCCGAGGTGAAGGCGCAGATCGTGCGCCTGCTGCCGTCAACCGTGAAGGACCGTAACGGCTGGGCCCAAGATATCTACACGGCCTTTGATACCCAGAAGATCTACCCCAGCACGGAAAATATTTGCGCCGTGCTGGCGGTGACCGAGCAGGAGTCTACTTATCAGGTCGACCCGCCGGTGCCGAACATGGGCAAGATCGCCCAGGATGAAATCCTGCGCCGTGCCGGCAAGGTGCACGTGCCGGCCTTTGTGGTGCGCAGCGCCTTACAACTGAATTCGCCCACCGGCAAGACCTACGCAGAACGCCTGAGTGGCGCGCGCACCGAGAAAGACCTCAGCGGCATCTTTGATGATTTCATCAGCGTGGTGCCTCTGGGCAACACGCTGTTTGGTGGTTTCAATCCAGTGCACACCGCAGGCCCCATGCAGGTGAGCATCGATTTTGCGCAGAAACAGGCGCGAGGTTATCCCTACACGGTGGATGGCACGATTCGTCGCGAAGTGTTCACCCGGCGCGGCGGCATGTACTTCGGCATCGCCCATTTGCTCGGTTATCCGGTGAATTACGATCAACCGCTGTACCGTTTTGCCGACTTCAATGCCGGCTGGTACGCCAGTCGCAACGCCGCGTTTCAAGCGGCGGTCAGCCGTGTCACCGGCACCGAATTGACCTTGGATGGGGATTTGATTCGTTACGGCTCGTTGCTACCCGGCAGCACCGAGCTGGCGGTGCGCTCTCTCGGCGCGAAGCTGGATATGCGCAACCCCAGCATCCGCAGCCAACTTGAGCAAGGCGAGCAGTTGGATTTTGAAGACACCACCCTTTACAAGCGCGTGTTTGCCCTGGCTGATCAGGCGGCCGGCAAACCGCTGCCCCGGGCGATCCTGCCGGGCATTGTGCTCAAGAGCCCGAAGATCACCCGCAACCTGACGACGGCGTGGTTTGCCAACCGGGTCGATGAGCGCTATCAGCGCTGCATGAAGCGCTGATAGCGACCCAGTGGCAAGTGGACCTGTTGTGATCGGCCCTGCAGTAATAGGCCCTGTGGCGAGCGGCCCTGTGGTGAGCGGGCTTGCCCCGCGTTGGGCTGCGCAGCAGCCCCAAAACAGGCACCGCGTGATAACTGAAAAACCGCATTTTGCTTGATGGGGCTGCTGCGCAGCCCAACGC
>NZ_JASCPP010000209.1:0-4345 GCF_029959745.1 Pseudomonas sp. PS01298
GCTCGCGAAAGCGGTGTGTCAGCCAATACAGATAGAGCCTGACCCACCGCATTCGCGAGCAAGCCCGCTCCCACATTGGACATTTGTCGCCTTCGAGAACATGCCCAACTCATGAGAACCGAACATGAATAGCTTATTCAAACTGGTGCTCCAACGCCTGGCCCTCGGCCTGCTGTCTTTGTTCGCCGTGTCGGTGATCATCTTTCTCGCCGTGGGCATGCTCCCGGGGGATATCGCCCAGGCCATGCTCGGCCAGTCCGCCACGCCGGAAACCGTGGCGGCGTTTCGCGCGCAACTGGGCCTGGATCTGCCGCCGCTGACGCGCTTCGCGCACTGGCTGCTGCGTCTGCTGCACGGTGATCTCGGCGCTTCGCTGGCCAACCAGCGACCCATTGCCGAGTTGATCGGCGCGCGCCTGGGCAACACCTTGAGCCTGGCCGCGTTGGCGGCGTTGGTCTCGGTGCCCACGGCGCTGGTGCTGGGGATGCTGGCGGCGTTGTACCGCAACAGCTGGTTCGATCGCCTGCTCAATACCTCGGCGTTGAGCGCGGTGTCGTTCCCGGAGTTCTTCGTCGCGTACCTGTTGATCCTGGTGTTCTCGGTGAAGCTGGGGTGGTTTCCCAGCCTGTCCAACCTGGCCCCGGATGCCAGTTTCGGCACCATTCTCGAACGCTCGGTGTTGCCGGTGGCCACCCTCAGCCTGGTGGTGATCGCGCAGATGATGCGCATGACCCGCGCCTCGCTGATCAACCTGCTGGCCAGCCCGTATATCGAGATGGCGCGCCTGAAGGGCATCCGTCAGTCACGGATTATCTGGCGGCACGCGCTGCCCAATGCGCTGGCGCCCATCGTCAATGTGGTCGCGCTGAACCTGGCGTACCTGGTGGTGGGCGTGGTGGTGGTCGAGGTGGTGTTCGTGTACCCGGGCCTCGGCCAGTTGCTGGTGGACTCGGTGTCCAAGCGCGACATTCCGGTGGTGCAGGCCTGCAGCCTGATCTTCGCCGCCACTTACATCCTGCTCAATACCGGGGCGGACGTGTTGTCAATCGCCAGCAACCCACGCCTGATGCATCCGAAGGGGTAGACCATGAGCCTGTTGAGCCAAGTGGCCCGGGCGCCGTTGAGCGCCAAGTTCGGCCTGCTGATCATTGTGTTGTACATCGTGGTGGCGGTGTTTGCGCCCCTGCTGGCGCCCTACGGCGAAACCCAGGTGGTGGGCGAGGGCTTTGCACCGTGGAGCGGCCAGTTCCTGCTGGGCACCGATAACCTGGGGCGCGACATGTTCAGCCGCCTGGTGTACGGCGCGCGCAATACCCTGGGCATCGCGTTCCTGACCACGACCCTGGCGTTTCTGCTCGGCGGCCTGTGTGGTTTGGTCGCCGCGATCAAGGGCGGCTGGATCGACCAGGGCTTGTCGCGGGTGGTGGACATTCTCATGGCGATCCCGCAGCTGATCTTTGCCTTGCTGATTCTCAGCGTGGTGGGCACCAACGCCACCTCGCTGGTGCTGGTGATTGCGCTGCTGGATTCGACGCGGGTGTTTCGCCTGTCCCGCGCCGTGGCGATGACCGTGGTGGTGCAGGACTTCGTCGAGGCTGCCCGCCTGCGCGGCGAAGGCCTGTGGTGGCTGGTCACCCGCGAAGTGCTGCCCAACGCCGCCGCACCGTTGATTGCCGAATTCGGCCTGCGCTTCTGCTTTGTATTCCTGTTTATCAGCGCGCTGTCGTTCCTCGGCCTGGGCATCCAACCGCCCACCGCCGACTGGGGCAGCATGGTCCGCGACAACGCGGTGTTGATCACCTTCGGCGATATCAGCCCGTTGCTGCCGGCCCTGGCAGTGGCGTTGATCACCGTCAGCGTGAATTTTGTCGTCGACTGGATGCTGCATAAATCCAGCGGCCTGAAGGAGTGTTGAGGATGGACAAGCCCTTGTTGGAAATCCGCAACCTGCAGATCGAGGGACATTACGAGGACGCCTGGCACCCGCTGATCAAGGGCATCGACCTGACCTTGCAGCGCGGCGAAGTGCTGGGGCTGATTGGCGAGTCGGGGGCGGGCAAATCGACCCTCGGGCTGGCCGCCATGGGCTATGCGCGCGACGGTTGCCGCATCACGGGCGGCTCGGTGTGTTTTGACGGCATTCAACTGCTGCAGGCCAAGCCCGAAGCGCTGCGCAAGTTACGCGGCTTGCGCATTGCCTATGTCGCGCAAAGTGCGGCCGCGTCGTTCAACCCGGCGCATCGGCTGATCGACCAGCACGTCGAAACGGCGGTGATCAACGGCGGCATCAACCGTGCCCAGGCCGAGCGCGAAGCGGTGGAGTTGTACCGCGTGCTGCGCCTGCCCAACCCGCAGACCATCGGCCAACGTTATCCCCATCAGGTTTCCGGCGGCCAGCTGCAACGGGTGATGACCGCCATGGCGATGGCGTGCCACCCCGACCTGATCATCTTTGACGAACCCACCACCGCCCTCGACGTCACCACGCAGATTGAAGTCCTCGCGGCGATCCGCGATGCGGTGAAAACCTTCGGCAGCGCCGCGCTGTATATCAGCCACGACCTGGCGGTGGTCGCGCAGATGGCCGACCGCATCATGGTGCTGCGCCACGGCAAGCTGGTGGAAGAGGCCGACACCCGCAGCATGCTCAGCCAGCCGCAGCAGGACTACACCAAGTCGCTGTGGGCAGTGCGCAGCTTTCGCACCGAGCCCAAGCCGTGCCCGGTGCAGGAGCAGCCGCTGCTGGATGTGCGCCAGGTGTGCGCCAGCTATGGCCATCAACCGGTGCTGCAGGAGGTGTCGATGAAGCTGTATCGCGGCCAGACCCTGGCGGTGATCGGCGAGTCCGGCAGCGGCAAGAGCTCCACCGCGCGCCTGATCACCGGCTTGCTCCCGGCCACGAGCGGGCAGGTGCTGTATGACGGCGAGGCGTTGCCGGTGGACTTTCGCCAGCGCAGCAAGGAGCAGTTGCGGCGCATCCAGATGATCTACCAGATCCCCGATACGGCGCTGAACCCGCGCCAGCGCATCGTCGACATCATCGGCCGGCCGCTGACGTTTTACCTGGGCCTGAAGGGCAAGGCCCTGCGTGCGCGGGTCGCCGAGCTGCTGGAAATGATCGAGCTGGACCCGGCCACCTACATGGAGCGCCAGCCGCGAGAGTTGTCCGGCGGGCAGAAGCAGCGCATCTGCATCGCCCGCGCCCTGGCGGCCGACCCGCAATTGATCATCTGCGATGAGGTTACCTCGGCTCTCGATCAACTGGTGGCCGAGGGCGTGTTGAAACTGCTCAACCGCCTCCAGCAGCAACTCGGCGTGGCCTACCTGTTCATCACTCATGACGTTGCCACCGTCCGCGCGATTGCCGATGAAGTGGTGGTGATGCAGCGGGGCAGGGTGGTGGACCAGGGCAGCCGCAGCGCGATTTTCACCCCGCCGTACCAGGACTACACCGGCCTGTTGTTTTCATCCGAACCTGCGATGGACCCGGACTGGCTCGATCACTTGCTGGCCCAACGGGCGGCGCCCACTGTTTGAGGAATTCACATGAAGGTTTTGATTGTTCACGCGCACCCTGAACCGCAGTCGTTTACCGCCGCCTTGCGTGATCAGGCCATCGCCACGTTGAGCGCGCAGGGGCACGAGGTGCAGGTCAGTGATTTGTACGCAATGCAGTGGAACCCGGTGGCGTCGGCCGCGGACTTTTGCGCGCGGGAAAACCCTGACTACCTGGTGTATGCCCTGGAGCAGCGCCTGGGGGTGAAGAAACAGTCGATCGCGGCGGATATCCAGGGCGAGTTGGACAAGCTGCTCTGGGCTGACCTGCTGATCCTCAATTTTCCGATCTTCTGGTTCTCGGTGCCGGCGATGCTCAAGGGCTGGATCGACCGCGTACTGGTGTCGGGCGTATGTTACGGCGGCAAGCGGTTTTACGATCAGGGCGGGCTGGCGGGCAAGCGGGCGTTGGTCACGGTGACCTTGGGCGGGCGTGAACACATGTTCGGCGAGGGCGCGATTCACGGGCCGTTGGAGGACATGTTGCGGCCAATCCTGCGCGGGACCTTGGCGTATGTCGGGTATGAAGTGCTGGCGCCGTTCGTGGCGTGGCATGTGCCGTATATCAGCGATGAGGCGCGGCAGGCATTTCTGATCGCGTACAAGCAGCGGCTGCAAGGGCTGGCGGATGAGCAGCCGTTGGTGTTCCCGAAAATGGCGCAGTTCGATGAGGCGCTGTATCCCCTTTCTTGAACTTGTCACCGGCCGAATGTGGCAGCGGGCTTGCCTGCGGTTGCGGTACATCCGCTACAGATCTGTAGCCTGACACACCGCTATCGCAGGCAAGCCC
>NZ_JASCPP010000020.1:0-72246 GCF_029959745.1 Pseudomonas sp. PS01298
TGCGAAGCGCCCCCATGAATCCCACCGCATCGTTTCAGGCACACCGTGGTGTGAGGTTTTAGGGCTGCTTCGCAGCCCAACGCAGGGCAAGCCTGCTCACCACAATTAGCCTGCTGGGCCTACGCATTGGTGCCTGAGTAGTGAATCTGCATACCTTTCAAGTCCAACCCCTCACAGGCGTTGCCGATCACGGCCATCTTAATGGGTTGTTGTGGTGAGCCTGCTCACCACAATTAGCCTGCTGGGCCTGCGCATCGGTGCCTGAGTAGTAAATCTGCATGTCTTTCAAATCCAACCCTTCACAAGCGTCGCTGATCACGGCCACGTCAGTGGGTTGTTGTGGTGAGCAGGCTTGCCCTGCGTTGGGGTGCGAAGCGCCCCCATGAATCCCACCGCATCGTTTCAGGCACACCGTGGTGTGAGGTTTTAGGGCTGCTTCGCAGCCCAACGCAGGGCAAGCCTGCTCACCACAATTAGCCTGCTGGGCCTACGCATCGGTGCCCGAGTAGTGAATCTGCATACCTTTCAGATCCAGCCCTTCACAGGCGTTGCCGATCACGGCCACGTCAACGGGTTGTTGTGGTGAGCAGGCTTGCCCTGCGTTGGGGTGCGAAGCGCCCCCATGAATCCCACCGCATCGTTTCAGGCAAACCGTGGTGTGAGGTTTTGGGGCTGCTTCGCAACCCAACGCAGGGCAAGCCTGCTCACCACAATAACCTGCTCAACCTGCTCAACCTGCTTGGCCTGCTTGGCTGCTTGGCCTGTCTGGCCTGCTTAGCCTGCTTGGCCTGCTTGGCCTGCTTGGCTGCTTAGCCTGTCTGGCCTGCTTAACCTGCTGAGCAAGATACGTCCGCATACCCGTACAAGACCGTTTGCGAGCACTGGCCCACTCACTGCCAAAAGGCTGCCTCTACTGCCCGCCCCTCACTGCGCATTAATGTAATAAAACTGCGCCTGGGTCTTTTCAACCGCGGTTCGCACTTTATCCTTCTGCGCATTGGTGCCCGAGTAGTAAATCTGCATACCTTTCAGATCCAGCCCCTCACAGGCGTTGCCGATCACGGCCACGTCAACGACAGTGCTGGCGCCGATTATCAGAAAGCCGGTGTCGCCCAGGCTTTTGGCCTTCAGCAATTCTTCTTTCAGATACATCGCATTGGCGCCACCGGCCATGGCAAGGGCCAGGTTGTCGGCGATCAAGCCGTGGCTGGGGATTTTTACACTGTGCAAGCGCACCCTGTTTTCCCCGGAAGGCAGCGACATGACATGCGCGGTGGCGGCTTCGTCAAAAATCTGCTTTTCGCTTTTACCCGGGGTGGCGCAACCGGCGAGCATGGCGATGAGGGCGAGGGCGACGAATGATTTCACTGTGTATTCCTTGTGTGAAGGCTGTCCATGGCCGCGCATCATAGGAGACCCACCCCACAAGAGCTACCGCAGTCTTCTCACCGCGCGCCGTCAGAACTCCCGCTCAACCGCGTGATCGACTACCATACCGCGCCGGTTCCCAAATGGGACTAATAGGGAATCCGAAGCGCGGTATGCCGCGCCAATCGGAACTGCCCCCGCAACTGTAGGTGCCGAGCCTGCTCCTTGATGCCACTGGACCTCGTCCGGGAAGGCCGGAGCGTGGCGACGACGCATCAGTCAGGAGACCTGCCGGCCCAAGCACCAACACTAACCGGCGGGGTGTCCGGGAAGGACATCCTTGCCTGCCTGACCCGCAGCGTTCGAGGGCGTAATTCCAGACCGTACCTCCCCAGTTCCACGTACGGTTTCAAGGAGATCGCCCCATGCTGCCACGCGTTACCGCCCTGATCACTGGCCTGGGCTTCTGTGCCCTGGCCCACGCCGCGCCCACCCAGTACCCGCTGACCGTGCAGAACTGCGGCAGCACGCTCACCTTCCAGCAGGCACCCGCGCGCAGCGTGACCATCGGCCAGGCCGCCACCGAAATGCTCTACGCCCTCGGCCTGGGCGATAAAGTGGTCGGCACCTCGCTGTGGTTCAACAGCGTCCTGGCGCAGTACAAGGCACAGAACGACACAATCGAACGCCTGGCCGACAACGAGCCCAGTTTCGAGTCGGTGATCGCCAAGCGCCCGCAACTGGTGGCTGCCGAGCTGGAATGGGTGGTCGGCCCGCAGGGCGTGGTCGGGACCCGCGAGCAATTCCACGAATTGAAGATCCCCACCTACCTGCTGCCCTCCGACTGCGAAGGCAAGGACAACCTGGTCGGCGCCGACGGCACGCGGCTGGAGCCGTTTCGCATCGAGACAATCTATAAAAGCATCAGCCAACTGGCGCAGATTTTCGACGTACAGGATCGCGGCCAACAGCTGAACGACGAGCTCAAGGCGCGCTTGGCCAAATCCGTCGCGACCGTGCAGGGCAAAGGCCTCAAGCAGGCCAGCGCGCTGGTGTGGTTCTCCAGCTCGGAGATGGCCAGCGACCCTTACGTGGCCGGTCACAAGGGCATTCCCGAGTTCATGCTGCAAACCCTGGGCCTGCACAATGTGGTGCAGTCCGATGAAGAATGGCCGGCCGTTGGCTGGGAAACCATTGCCAAGGCCAACCCGAGCTTTTTGGTGATCGCGCGCATGGACCGCCGCCGCTACCCCGCCGATGACCACGAAAAGAAACTCGCCTTCCTGCGCAGTGACCCGGTCACCCGCAACATGGACGCGGTGAAAAACAACCGCATCATCATCCTCGACGCCCTGGCGCTGCAGGCCAGCATCCGTATGTTCGATGGCCTGGAACAACTGGCGGCAGCCATCGATGGCTACGACTTGCCCAAATGATACGCACCCTACTCGCCCTGTCGCTGCTGCTGATCGCCGTGCTCGCCGGCGTGGCCATCGGCGAAACCGCCATCGCACCAAAGGTGGTGCTGCAGGTGCTGGCCAACAAGCTCTGGGCCGCCGGCTACGTGCTGGACCCGATCGATGAAGGCGTGGTGTGGAACTACCGCCTCACGCGCGCGCTGGTCGCTGCCGCATGCGGCGCCGGGCTGGCGACCTGCGGGGTAATTCTGCAATCGCTGTTGCGCAACCCCCTGGCCGATCCGTACCTGCTGGGCATCAGCGCCGGCGCTTCGACGGGCGCGGTGCTGGTGGCGTTGATCGGGGTGGGCGGCGGTTTGATCTCGCTGTCGGCCGGCGCCTTTGTCGGTGCGATGGCGGCATTTGCGCTGGTGATCCTGCTCGCGCGAGCCAGTGGTTCAGCCAGCGGTACCGGGCAGATCATCCTCGCGGGCATCGCCGGTTCGCAGCTGTTCAACGCGCTGACGGCGTTCCTGATCACCAAGTCGGCCAGCTCCGAACAGGCGCGCGGGATCATGTTCTGGCTGCTCGGCAATCTCAGCGGGGTACGCTGGCCGTCGGTATGGCTGGCGGTGCCGGTGGCGGTTGCAGGCCTTGCTGTGTGCCTGTGGCACCGCCGCGCGCTGGATGCGTTTACCTTCGGCAGCGACTCGGCGGCCTCCCTGGGTATCCCGGTGCGCCGCGTGCAATTTGTGCTGGTGGCCTGCGCCGCACTGGTCACGGCGGTGATGGTGTCGATTGTCGGCTCCATCGGATTTGTCGGCCTGGTGATTCCCCACGCCGTGCGCCTGCTGCTCGGCACCGGGCACTCGCGCCTGCTGCCCGCCAGCGCCTTGGGCGGCGCATTGTTCTTAATTGCAGCCGATGTGTTGTCACGCACTTTGATCAAGGGCCAGGTCATTCCGGTCGGCGTGGTCACGGCGTTGGTGGGCGCGCCGGTGTTTGCGCTGATCCTGATCGGCCGGAGGAATGCGCGATGACCGTACTGAGCTGCACCGGCCTGGGCTTCAAAGTGCGTGAAGCCACGTTGCTGCGCGACATTCACCTGCAGGTTCAGCGAGGTGAAACCCTGGGCATCGTCGGCCCGAACGGCTCCGGCAAATCCACCCTGCTGAAACTGCTGGCCGGCCTGCGCACCCCGGCCACTGGCGAGGTGCGACTGGGTGAGGTGCGCTTGGGCGACCTGTCCCGTCGTGCCATTGCGCAACAACTCGCGGTGGTCGAACAACAGGCCGACACCGACGACGCCATTCGCGTGTTCGACGCCGTGGCCCTGGGCCGCACGCCGTGGCTGTCGGCACTCAGCCCCTGGTCCCGCGAAGACGACGCTATCGTGCACCAGGCGCTGCAGGATGTAGACGCCACCCACCTGGGCCAACGTGCGTGGCGCAGCCTCTCGGGCGGTGAACGCCAACGGGTGCACATCGCCCGTGCGTTGGCGCAACGGCCGCAGATCCTGTTGCTGGATGAGCCGACCAATCACCTGGATATCCAGCATCAACTGGGGATTCTGAAGGGGGTGCAAGGCTTGCCGGTCACCACCTTGATTGCCCTGCATGACCTCAACCAGGCGCTGACCTGCGACCGCTTGGCGGTGCTGGATCATGGGCGGTTGGTGGCGCTGGGCAAGCCGCTGGACGTGCTGACGCCGCAGCGGCTGCAGGCGACGTTCGGGGTGCAGGCGCATTACCTGACAGACCCGTTCGATGGGGCGCAGATACTGCGGCTACGCCCAAACTGATCAGAGCACTCAACGGTAGGAGCCGGCTTGCCGGCGCCTACACTGGGTGGTGGTGTTAGAGGGTGCGCTGCATATGCGTCGTGCGCCACACCGGGTCCGCGTCCACATCCACCACTTCGAACCCCTGCCGAAGCCAAAAATCAATCGCCCCAGGCAAAAACGGATGGGTGTGCAAGTACATGATCGCGACCCTATCCGCCTTAGCCTGCGCCTCCAATGCAAGGTACAACGCGCGCGCCAGACCCAAGCGGCGAAACGCCGGCAGCACAAACAGGCGCACCACCTCCACGGTCTTTTGGCCCTGGTAATTCAACTGCGGGAAACGACCGTCATAGGGCAGATAACCAATGGCAGCGACGATCTGGCCTTGATCGCAGGCAACCAGAAATCGCCCATCACCCTGCACATAAATCGCCTCGAAATGCGCCAGGTCCGCTGGCATCCCTGTCGCGTCGAGCTTGGGGAAAAGCTCGGCACGGGCCTCCAGCACGAACGCCAGTACCTCAGGGATATCCGCCGTCGTGACCGCCCGAATGATCGGCCTTGGGCTCATGCAACCTCGATCTGCGTAATCCCCACCACCTGCGCCTGCTCGAGAATCTCCTCCGGCGCTGCATCTGCGGGCGGCAGGATCAAGCCGTTTTCCGCATCACCGAAATGCAACTGCAGCAAGTGCAACGCCGCCTCATGCACCGGCAGGTCGGGCTGTTTGAGCTCGAACACATGGGTGCGGGGTTCGTCGTTGAACAAGTAGTTGAGGGTGTATTCGCGCATGGGAGGAGTCCTTGTCATGGAAGAAGAGCTGCTGATTAACCTGACTCATCGATCAAGTTTTAAGTTCAATGGATCAGCATTGACAACAGCTCCGGCAGCACTTACTGGCGCAACTCACACACTGCATTGCCCTTCATTCCCGACGCATGCACGCTCACATGGCGCACGCGAAAACCCGGCTTCTGGACGAACTTCTTCTCTTCCCAGGTGCTGCCGTTTTCGACCTGGTAGCCGATGGCGCCATCGGCTTGCCAGGTCAGGCGCAGCGTATACACACCGTTTTGATCGGGAGCCCGGTGGAAAAACGTGTCGATCACCGGCTCCGCCTTGTTGAAGGTGCGCACCTGGAACAAGCGCAGGTCAGTGTCGGCGGGCGTGTAGCTGGAGAGAAACAACGTATCGTCTTCGGCAGCATCCTCAGCGGCCGCGAGGATCACCGATGGCACCCACTTCTCGCCACGGTCCTGGGTGTCGGTGGTCACCTTGCAGGTCAACTGGCCCTTCTCGGTCACGTCCTGGCGCCAGGCGGTCTCGTAGTAGCCGTAGGGCACGTCGAAGCGCACGGCTTTCTCAGTGACTTGCTCGCAACCGGCCAGCAGGTACAGCGCCGACAAACCGATGAATCCTTGAAGAACCTTCACGTGCTTTCCTTGGCTTGATTGTGGGAGGCGAGAGGTTACCCGGCTTGTCGGAAAAAGGGGATCGTTTTAGCCGGACGGCGTGGCGTGGTATATCTGCGCGCCACCTCTACAACAGGAACGGCCCATGTCCTCCTCCGTCCCCCTCCTCGGCTGCCGGTCGATCATCGACGTGCTGCGCCACATGACCGAAGACGGGCCGGAATGGGCCCACCGCTATGTCACCCTGTGGTTCCAAAACCCTCCGAATGCCTGGGTGTTGGTGTACCCGCTGCAAGACACCACCGAGGCGTATTTTGACTTTATGTACACCGGTACGCAGTCGCCGAAGGCAGCCCTGTCGACGCTGTTGGCCAAGTACCCTCAATGTGACGTCATCGATTGGTCGCCCGGACGCCTGGCATGCATCAGCGCCCCTGCGACAAACATTGAGACACTGGAGGAGATTATCCAGGATCTTGCGCAAGAGGCGTGGGGTGAGCGCGGCACACTGATGAGCGCCTCGTACGAGCAGACGATCAGCGCCTGAACACCTGGCTGAAATGGAGCATCCTGATGGCCGAAAACTCTCTTGTGACCGCGGTTGTTACCGCTGTCCTGACTTCACTACTCACGCTGGCCGGTACCTACGCCCTGCAATCACGCCAAGAGGCGCGGGCGCAGGCGAGCCAATTTCTGGACGCGGCACAAAACACGGTGCAAGAAACCGTGGCTATTCTGGATGATGGTTACAACGCGTTGGACAAGTTGATCAACGCAACGCATGAAACCGGGTGGAAAGAGTTCTCCCAAGGCCCTTGGCGCGAATACATGGCATTCGAGCGCCGCTGGCATCAGAGAATGATTGTTCAGCACTTCAAGCTGGAGCGGTACTTCGGCAAAGACATGGCCGATACGCTGATTGACTTGGACGACGTCCCCGTGGGCCCAACCCACACAGGCAATGCTAAGGAAGACCCGGCAGTCAGGCGCTATAACCTCCAGAAGCTCGCGGCCGATACCGAGTACACCGTACGAAGCATGACAGTGACCCAGGACATCATCGACGAAGACATCAAAGCCGGAAAACCTGATGGGTTGATGGAGATGATTTTTGCCGTAAACAGCGACAGGGATACCGCGAACCGTCAGCTCAAGGAATACGATGCCGGCTCGATCAGGCTGCTCAAGGCACTCGACGGAAGGCTGACCGAACTGGGTGCCAGTAAGGTCACAGTCGTGAATACGAACAAAAAGGACTGAAGATGACTGAACTGCCAATGGCCGACGCGCGCCAGGACGATAAAAACCGCAAGATTATCCACGCCACGGTCGCGGCGAGAAACCTGGCAGGCGCAGCAAACAATACCAAGTGGAACGAACTGATCAGTCACTTCCGCCAACGCCCTGGTTGGCGCCCGTCCTATCGCTCCAAATCCATCAAAGGCCCGCTCTCGGATTGGGATGTGGAATGGTTTTACCACCTTCCATTTCCATTTGCGTATGTCGAATGGTTCGACATCGGCTTGTGGGAACTGGCGCCCTCTTTGGGCGTGCTACTGCCACAAACATACATCGACCATACCGAAGAAATATCGACAGTCGTCGCGCGAATTGGCTTCGAGTTTGAAGTGCAAGCCGATGTGCTAAGGATTTGGGGCTACCTTCCAAAATCCTACGAAGACTTTCCGCCTGCCTAAGACGAAACCTCGATGGTCCGGGTAATCCACCCTTGGCTGTAGGCAAGCACGCCCGCGCCCATTGCCACCGGAAAATGAATAAACCCATGCGCCGACTCCGCCAACAGATGCGCCTCAGCGCCCGGCCACCGCTCAGCGAGCATCAGCGTGTCATCCTTCAACGGGTCCAGCTCCCCGACAAACATCAACGCCGGCGGCAAGCCCTCGAAGTCGCCATACAACGGTGACAGCGGTGGCCGCCGACGCTCGTCATCGCTCAAGCCCGGCGTCAGCATGCGCAATGCCTCGACCATGCCCGGCCCGTCCAGCAGCAACGTGTCCGGCCCCGCCGCGCGTACGCTCGGGGTGCCGGTCAGGTCGTAGACACCGTAATACAAGACCGCCCCGCTCACTCGCTGGAGCAATTGCGGCCATTCTTTCAACGCCAGCAATGTCGCCGCAGCCAAGTGCCCCCCGGCCGATTCGCCGACGACGATCACCGGCAGGTCGGCAAACTCATCGTCGGTGAGCAACCAACGAGCGGCCGTCAGGCAGTCATCCATCAGCCCTTCGACCGGCGTGTCGACCGCCAGCCGATAATCCACCGACACCACCGCCACGTCGCACGCGTTGACCATGCCGAGGTTGAGGTCGTCGTCCATCTGCGCATTGCCGATGACCCAACCGCCGCCGTGGATATCCAGCACCACGCCCTTGGGCTTGCCGCTCGGCCGCAGGATGCGCACGGGCACCGATCCTACAAGCTTGCGCTCTGCATCTGGCGCCTTCTTCAGCGTCTGGCTGACGCGCAGCAGTGCCTGGATCAAGCGCGGCGTGACACGATTACGGATCTTGAAGCGCGGCAACCACGCGAGCTTCTGATTGAAGCGGCGCATCTGGGCCAGTTCAGCCTCACTGGCAGGCCAAGGTTTGCAGGCCATCAACGGTTATTCCGCAGGATCGAGAAGTTCAGCGCCGCCGCCACACACAGCCACGCCAGGTAAGGGAACAGGATCAACCCGGTGATCAAGTCCAGGCGCACTGCCAGCACCACCATCGTCGCCACGGTGATCCACAGCAACACGATCACCACCATCCCGGCGAGGATGCGATGTGCGCCGAAAAACACCGGCGTCCACAGCGTATTCAAGGCGATCTGCGCCGCCCACAACGCCAGCACTTCCTGGCTGCCGGGGATCAGGCTCAAGCGATAGCCGGCCCAGGCCAGCAGCAGGTAGATGATCGTCCACGCCACCGGAAACAACCAATTGGGTGGGGTGAAACCGGGTTTGACCAGGGAGTCGTACCAGGCCCCGGGCTTGAAGATAATGCCGGTACTGGCGGCGGCGGCGCAGGCGAGCAGGAAGATGAAGAAAGTCATGGTCGGTCCTTGGCTGAGCATTTCAAGCTTGGACGTGTCGCACATGGGTAAAAGTTCACTGCCGATCTACAGGTGGGCACTGGCAATGCGGGGTACCTTTTTCGCCTGACATACCGCTTTCGCAGCCTCGCTGGGGCTGGACAGCTCCTACAGGGGGCTGCTGCATTCCAGTATGTCTAAAGATGGGATTTCAGCCGTGACCACGATCAACTGTGAGAGCTGTCGAGCCCTAGCGAGGCTGCGAAGGGATCGCCACGCCCTACCGACCCACACCCTACAAGCATCACCGCCACACTCACGCTAGCCAGGCGCCACAATCTTCAACCATGGCCAGCGTGCCTGATAACTCCTGGCCTTCTGCGCAAACAACTCAGGCTCCGCATGCAGCGGATTGATCCGCAGCACGCCCTGCGCCACATCCTCCAGCCCGTAAGGCGCATACACCTCACCCGTCGCAATCTCCACGCCGATGCAGGTGCCCGCCACGAGGTAGCGATCAATCCCCTGCTTGGCCGTGTGCAATTGCGGATAGGGCCGGCCAAAGCGCTGCACATACCACAGGTGCACCCGCGCCTGGTTCTTCAACTCGACATGAACGCCAAGGTCCTGGAACAACTGCTCGGCCGCACGAATGACCTTGTCCTCAGCCTCGTAGGACAGGTCGGTGTCGAAATAGAAAACGTCGTAGTCCTTAACGCCCTGATCTGCAGGCAGGTTCGACTGATGATTCCACACCGCCTGAAACAGACAGCCCGCCGTCAGAAAACACTGATCCAGGCCCAGGGCCGGCAGACGCGCGATGATTTCGGCATTGATGGGGTTGGCCATGGCCAGTTCGAGCAGGGTTTCGACGGTCAATGTCATGAAGACTCCTGGGTGATCAATAACCCTTCACCGTTGGCTTTTCGTGACTGAGCGGCCGGCAGCGCCGCCTTCAGTTAACACCAGGGTAGTGATCCACGTACTGAATAGTGAAATCGGGGTAGTGATCGACGATCTGGATCTTGTAGTCGGGGTAGTGATCGACCGTTTTCCATTTGCCGGCGGAGTCAGGATAGTGATCGACCTGCTGCACCTTGAGGTCGGGGTAGCTGTTCACCACCTTGACCTTATAGTCGGGATAACTATCGACAAACTGGATATTGCCGTAAATCTTCGAGACATCAACGCTCGTCCCCGCCGAAGCACAGACGGAAGCGCTCAACAGCAGTGATGTGACGACAACTTTAAGCATGAGCATTTCATCCTGAAATATAAGGCGCCCAGTCTAGCGGACGTGCGCGCGCAGTGTCCCTGAAAGTCAGCCCTTCAACTCGCTGGCGCGGTGACTGGCAGCGTCATCGTAAGCCACATACAACGACTCGGCGATCTGGCTCTTGATGGCCTTGGCGGACTCCAACCCCAACACAAAACCCTCGGCCTTGCCGCCGGCGCGATTGAGTTCTTCATGGGTGGATGCGCCAGTGATGGCGTCGAGGAGCTTGGTGGCGTGGGGGCCTACGCCTTTAGGCAGGGAGATCTGGTCGATGGTCATGAGCGGTACCTTTAAGGAAAGAGAGCGGTAGCGCGTGAAACCACTGCCGGGGTGGCATGGTAGACCGGATGGGGGAGAAAGGGGCTGATTTCGCCCAATTTCTGCCCTTTGTGAACCGACTCCGGGCCGAAAACACTCAGCCGTATACCGCAGTAACTGTCCGACCACGGACGCGACCTTTGTGGCAGTCAATTTGAGTTGAACATACCGAGATATGAAATGGTTACCGTGCTCTGCGGCAAGCGCACCACCGGTTCTACTTGGGAAGAGGTCGAACGACGGTCGCCCCAGATGGCATTCGAACCCACAATGATAAAATGCGTGAATTGTCCTGCCTTGGAGACGATCAGCGCTCTTTCGGACTGACTGCGGATTTGCGCTATGACGTCTTCCGGAGTGGCGGCAAGCTCAACGAAGTCTGAATCCATGTAGAACCCAAGATCTTCCGCCAGTCGCCAGGTTGGATTGCGTTCTTCCCACACATCGTACTCGGCTTCGCTCGCGCCTTCAGGCGGCTCTGGCTCCCAATGTTCAAACACAAATTTCTGCGCCTCGGCCTCAGTGGAGAAATTGGCTCCGAAGAGATGAAAGGGCCAGCAGCCATCTTGCATGACACGATCTCAGTTGTTGATGAGTCGTCAGGATCGTACCTGACTATAGGTGGAGGAGCAGCTTGTCAGGGAACCTCCGACGGGAAAAGATACGCACAACTCCCCCCTCATCGCTGTGACAAGCTTAAAACTTACCCGCCCGTGCGGGTGCAATATAGGCTGCACACCCGTTACCACGCTGAAATATTGCGAGCACGTAGCCCGAATTCACAGTGGTCACCCAGGCTTCCAGAGCACACGCTGGAGCAGCCATCCTAGTAGAATACATCGAGCTGATTACCGCCCCCTTTGAGATGTTCTATGAACACTGAATTAACTGAAGAAGAAATGCGTCGTGCTCTATTCGGTACGCCTCAGCCCGAAGAGCAGGTGTCTGCTCCTCTAGTAAAGGCGCCTGTGGAAGACGTTGCGCCCGCGAAACCCGTGGTCGCTCCAGCTGCCAAAAAGAAGGTGGCGAAAGCATTTACGCCCAGGCTGAGGGTCACGTTGCGTGTTGGAAACGAGTTTGAGGGAAAAATGATCGAGTTGATTCACGAGGCCGATACGTTGAGCTCGTTGCTTGCTGAGCAGGAGGCTGTGAAGGCTGCCAGGAAGAAGTACAAGTACGTGGATGTGGTATCGGTTAAATCCATGTAGACGACGCCATCGGTCAGGATTGGGAGGTTCTTTTTTACAAAAAATCAGCAATAACAACGGGTCTATCGGTGGCAAAGATCGACTCGTAAATGGCTTCGCCGGGTGCCTCACGAGCCAACCAAGCGCTGGCGCTGTAGGCTCGAGCCTTACAGAAAAACACTCGATGCATCTCATCTCCGAGCTCGAAGAGCTTGAAATACTGCAACTCCATCTCAGAACAAAGGTTGTCGAACAGCACTGGATCCAGCTTTGATAGCGTGACCATGATTTCGGCTGGATCTAGCCCGGCGTCACTCGCCGCCCAGAGGACAATACGAGTAGCCACGTCCATTTTTTTGCTTGGAATGATCGCGTCCAATGCATGTTGAATATCTGGGTAGCTGGAGGCCAAACGTGAAGGCATGTCTTTTTCCTGAGCCGCTTTAGATGGAATGTGAAAGACCTGAGGTTGTTTGTCTACGCTATTTGATTCATCGGCAATGGGTGCACACATCCTGGGTGAAAGCAGTCAGCTGGATGCACCTATAGATACTGGGGGCGACTCAGCCTACGGGGTTTTCAATAGGCTTCATTGCGCCGACTCACAGGCCTTCAACGGCTCCTTGGGGTGCAATGCACAGATGTCGAAACCGTCACGCCGGGTATAGCCCGCACGCTTCACGCATACAAGTCGTTGGGCCATTTCTTGGAAGCTGGCCTTGGGATCAACGCCGGAGCCATTGTTTTCACCACACGCCAACATGGAAGCAACCACATCCTGGCGAGTGGCGCCGGGTTTCTCCCACACGTCGGCATCGGCCGTGGGGGGCTAGGGGCAAGGACAGTCGCCGGAGGCATCGAGTCGCAGGTTTTGGGTTGGTACATCCAGAGATGAGTGACCGCCCCTTTCACCCCCGCGACGTCTTCCATTGAGCGCGCGTTAGTCCGTAACACTTCGCCAAGGCAGGCGCGGCGGATATTTTCAGTTCGGCATCATACAAGTGCACCGCACCCAACTTCATCGTGGCCGTTTGCGAACGAATGTTCGTAGTCGCTATGTGGAAATAGACGATGTCGTAAGCCATGAATGCATGCTCCAGCATCAACTGCTTAAGCTCGCGGTTGGAATTGCCACCCCATTTCGCACGCACCAGAAATGTAAAACCGATGGCAATGCTGTTCGGTAGATCCGGCGGCGTGTAGTAGCTTGAGGTGCCAACGATATCCCCCGAGGCAATATCAATGACGGCGAGCGCCTTCTTCGTGGCGAGTAGAGAGGCGAAGTACGCCTCGAACACCTCGCGTTTATAGCGATCCCTGGCGGGATGACCGCCCCAGATATCTGGATCAGCCGCGGCCTGAAACATGCCTTCAAAATCACTGTCTGCCAGCGGTTTAAGTCTCAGGGTACTTCCGCACAGATCGGGTTGGCAGTCGAAGTCGGGGGCAGACATGGGTTTGTTTCCGATTGGCCAAGGGGTAGGAGCCAGTCTAGAGCGGCACTTTGATAAAGAAAGATCCAATGTGACGGGGAATGATGGAGCCATCGCTGTAGGAAAGGAGACGGGGTTATTTTCCGAGTAACAGCTCGTTAGCTGGCCTTTCTGAAAGGCAGCTCTTGGCCGGGAGCAACTCTTCGTGACAGACCGCTGTCGGCCAAAAGCAGTCATTCGAAAATGTCTAAGAATTTAGGGCCGCCTCACAGAATCTCGGTGGTTGGTCTATTTGCGGGATATCGCTATGATGAGCTTGTCCAACATCAAGTATTTTAAGCTTCGCTTGATGAGGGTGAAAAATGGGCCCCTATTGCTCTCAATCAGAGTCGGATCTTAATATTATGGACGCTGAAAAAATACAGTCTGACATAGACTTACTTTTAACCTACATGAATGATGATATGGAAAGCTTCGGTGGAACCATCAATGCCGTATATTTTTCCTTTGTGGTGGGACAATCTGATCGAGCAGCCATTGATGCAAAGCTCAACTGGTCCGAAGATTATCTATGTAAAATAATTAACATCTGTAACTCACGCTCACTTTTGAAAAAGAATACGGACGGTTTAGGGGATATCCGATTGACAGAGGAGGGTCAAAGCAGAGCCATCTCAGTAAAGCACGGCAAAAATCGCTCATATGAATTGGGGGGTGGCATGCAAATCGCGACGTTGAACGTTCATGGCCCTGCACAGGTTGGAAATGGAAATGTGCAAAATATTCATAATGTATTTAACCAGCTATTACAGAAAATCGAAGAATCTGGTGCTACAAATGAAGAAAAGGAAGAAGCTAAAAGTCGGCTGGCGAAATTTTTGGAGCATCCGTTGGTAGGCTCTATCGTAGGTGGGCTGACTGGCTCACTATCAGGGCTTATGTAACCATGGAGCATCTCAGGGAAACAATTAAGTTGCGATGTGTTTTCTGCCGCTCAAATGAATTTGCATTGCCTTGGAAGAACTACACTCCTTCTGTGGGGAGTTTTGTTGTATGTGCTAACTGCGGCAAAGAAAATGATGTTACTTCTTTGCTGGTTGTGGCGAAGGCAACGGGGCTCGATATCGCCAAAGATTATGCTGAGCAGTTAGTGAGCGACATGACAAGGGAACTAAAAAAGTCTTTCGCTAATAGCAAATTTATCAAAATTAAATGACCTGATAGCCTCATATCACCCTCCGCTTCGGGTCTTTGCTGGTTGCCGCAGAGCGTCTGCTTGGATCGCTTACTGGCTCTCGCGACGGGCAAAAAACGGCCATTAGCTGCCGTTCACGGTGGGCAAGTATGGGCCCATAGACGTCTAAAAAAGAGAAAACCACACGTCCCGTCAAGAACGATAATCATCGTTAGTGCCGGTCATCCCAATCGCGTACAGACCAAGGGCCAAGTCAGTTCATTGAGAATTTAGGGGGCCAACAATTAATAGACTGGGCCTGAGTCAAAGTGTCAGAATTGAGAGAATTACTTTCCGTTGGACTCGAGAAAAATGAACTCGCAAAATCCTCAACCAAAAAATGATTCGGTTTTTTGGCTATTAATTATTGTTATTGTAGCCATGATCGGTGCGGGTCAAACGTCGGTCTGGATCAACCAGTCTGAAGGGCAGCGCCTGATAAAGATGGTGGAATTGGGTGCGACAATGCTGGCTGCAGCCGGCGTCATGCTCGCAACCTACATCAGTTATAGGCAGTCCAAGGATGTGCTCAATCGAACAGCTGCAGAAAGCAAGCGTGACAAGCTGGAAGAAACGTTTCGCCTGATCGAAAAATGGGATGACCCTCACTTCCTAGCAGCTCGAAAGCTCAGCGTGGCGCTTGGCAAAGAATCCAGCAAACTGAGCCCCGATGCCGTAATTGAAAAGGTAGAGAACGACCCCGAACTCCGTAGCTCAGTATCCCTGATGCTCAATTACTTCGATTTCATTCGCTTATCGATTAAGCATGAACGACTAGACCTTGAAATCATCAAGAGGCAGCTTGGCCCTGTGGCGATCATAACCCTTGACAGGTTTGACGCCTGGATCAAAAAGCAAGCTTCAGTCTACCAGAGCGACATTGCTGAATTCCGCCAATTCCTGACGTCGTAAGAGCGGTCAATACTAATTCTCTATTAACTCACTCCCCCGCCACTTTTCAATGGCCGAGGGTAGAAATTGCCCAACGCTAAGTCAGTGGAGTCGGTCACCACCTTCCAAGCAAATACGCTGGCTCGCAAATCAAAAAAGCCCCGTGATGGGGCTAGATTTAGCCTTTCGGCGGATTTGGGTCATTACCAGGAGCTACCGTGTCTTTGTCGCGAATTCGCCCATCAACGCCCTTCGTCGTCAGCTCGCCTCCCCCTTGGTTCTTGAGCATCTCGCGAGCGGCTTTTTGGGCCTCCGCTTGAGTGTCATGGACGCTAGATGCGCGGCCTGCGTCATTGCGCTTGTTTTCCCAGGTTCCGTCGGATCGCCTAGATATTGTCCTATCTCGGTCTTTACTCATGGTCGCCTCCTATGCAATGTGGCCATTGAGGTATAGCCCAAACCATAAAAAATGCATGCTCGCTTATCACTAGGACTACTAACGGCCAAAAGAAGCCACTCGCATCAGGTCACTGTCGGACCTAAGCGGACGCTAACGTAGAGCTCACCGGAGCTGCGCTTATCGCGCAGAGCTCGGTTGGACGTGGGCTTAGGAAGCATTTTTAGCACTCAGGGCGCGAAATTGCTTTTGAATTTCCGACTATGAGTATCATTATAAAGAAATGCCAGCAGGGGAACTGCTTGTTGCTTGACCTCTAGCCTTGACGCTTGGCCATTCTCGAAGAGATCAATAAGTGTCTTTTCGATCACCCATGTGTTTGAAACTTCCTTGTCCGCACTAGTATATCTCGGGCGGGCTCATTCCTTAAAATCATTGAGGCCAACAGTTTTGGCTGAAAACACATAGCAAACTATTTTTTCCATGCGAGTGGAGTCGACAGAATTATGTTCTGCTCCTGCCAAGTACCGAGAGCATAGTCGTAGAATTCGTCGCTCTTGTTTGAACCAGAAAGTGAAACGAGTTCCTGACCAATACTAGTCAGCAGAGCCTTGCCTATAGGAAGGCTGTTCTCATCATTCTGAAATTCCAATGTTGTCGGTCGACCATAGTAGAAAAAAGTGCAGTACTTGGGGATTTTAAGACGTGAGTACCCGCTCATAGACTCAAAAGAAATGAGCCCTATAGAATCCAAATGCTTGAGGGCATTGAACGTGATTCCGTTTTTTTGATATATCTCGTGATCGGTATCTAGTACAACTAATGTGGGAGCACCAATCATCCAGACGAACGTGCAGAGCCTCGTAAAAAGTTCAGCATCTGTTTTATCCATGGTAGAAATGAATTCCACAGTTCTCTTGGAGTATGTCCCGGGCTTCGAAGCCTCTCCTGACAGAAGTCGGGCCCAAAGTGTCTGCATCTCTTTGTCTGAAACGGTATCGCATTGCTTGAAGAAATGGGCAACCCAATCCTCCTCAAGAGCCTTAACATCGGCATCAGGGGATAGGGAGGCCGCAGCTTGTGCTGTAATTTTCTCAATGTTCTCTTGCTTTCGTGCCTCTTGCGACACGAAACGGTCAATTGCGCGTTGCTCGATATCAGATAGCTCAATCTTAGCAAGAGCCTTGATCTTTTCCACTTCAACTTCTGCACGCGCCATCCGCTTCAAGCGACGCGGTTCAAAGACAACTCCCACAGCGGCGCTAACTTTCTCGATCAAAACCGTAGCTGGCTTCGAAATATCACCAAGGTTGATAAGAGAATTTCCCTCTGCCATACACACGCGCTCCAACTGTTGTATTTATCGTGCGAAACCAGCTTGGACTCTATAGTACAACGTAAGGCGAACGCTACTAAAATGACATTGCTAGTCCAGAGACTGAGCCAGCACTGGTTAAGCTGACACGTATGACTGACTGCTTTTGGCCGATAGCTGCCTCTCGCCTACGGCTATAGAAACTTAACCACCATCCTTTTTGTATTGGTGTGTTTCAATCCAGTCATGCTTGCATGCCATACAGCGGTAAGCTGACCGATTTTCCATGTCACTGACAGTTACCCGAGCCCATTCGGTCTGACGAGTGTTCAAGTTGGTCACGCTACGTTGCTCACTACGCACACCCAGTAGCGTATCGGTTGAGCTTATGCAGCGTACGGTGTGCTTACCACAACGCACACATTGTTTTGGTACAAACATTCCCCACACATACCAGACCGCAAGCCCAGCGGTGCCGAGCCCCAATGGCCAAAGTGCCGCGAAGCTATTTGGGCGAAAGTAAATAGAAGCAACGCCGGCGGCAACGCCAGCGAGAGACAGCCAGAAAAGCTGAGTGCGGCTGCTCTTTTGTCGCCGGATGCCTGATTCACGCAATGAAAGCGCTTGGGCCTGCCCCTCCTTGACTACGTCAGCCACTGGCGCTGCAACGGAGCTGGAGAGGTTCGCGGCTTCCGCATTTACCATCGCTTCAAAATGAGCATCGACGGTGACCTTGATCTTCTGAATCAGACTTTTTCCTTCACCCCAGTCATATGCTTGACCACAAATTGTGTTGATGGTCAATCTAGCCCCGGGGTTGGCTGTGGTTACTGTCAGGTTAATTTGTTGACCAAAGCTCTTCATACTCCACTTTGAATCACAACTGATGACACCACCTGCACGGTCCGTGAATTTCAGTTTCATACCCTGGTCGGTTACTGCTTTCAACGCAGCCGAAAACAGTGAGCCACTATCCTTGTCAAGGTAGTGAAATGATTCCTTTGCCATGGTTCTACTTCCTAGCGGCTACGAGGGTGCGAAGAGTAACGGCATTATGCTATCTCCTTAAGGGTTATGTGAAAAATGGGGTTCCCCGTAGTTCTACAACACCGCATAGGGATAGCTCACTGACAGTTTTAGCGACACCAAATCGAGTCGTCTTTGGTTTTGCTAGGGGCATTAGCCTGGCCGCTTCTGACCGATTGCTGTCTCACAAAAGGATCTCCTACGCTTGGAAGAATCGATCGGGGCGGCATGGGCAAAGGGCACTGGACGCCTTGTCATCGATGATTTCCTCGCTGACAAGGCGTCCCACTACCGCCGCCAAAGTAATTCCGGGGTGCATTGCACACACATACACGCCGCCCACTTTTGGTAGATAACCGATCACGGGGATGCCATCGACAGGCATGGGCCGGAGTCCGACACAAGCCCATTCTGGTTCTATGGAAACAACACCATGGAGCTGGTTCTGGATTGCCTTGGCAGTTCGAAGCGCTATCGCTGCTGGCTGATTGTCCATGGTGTCGTCCAGGTAATCTTCTGCCGCCAGCAACGCACCATCTGAACTTTGCCGCACTTCCATTTCAGGGCTGGAGATTAGGGTGTGCACGAGGTTGGGTTGTGACTTGTAACGGATGAAAATGGCAGGCGAGGCCTCTATTGGCAGGGACACCTCAAGCATCTCTGTCAGCTTCGTGATGCCTGTCCCGGCTGCCAATACGACGATGTCGGCATCGATGATGCCTTTTGTTGTTTCGACTCCGGTCACCTTTCCATTCTGGGTTACAAACCCAAGCACTCGCGTCTGAGTGAGAACATTCGCCCCATATGCCTCGGCACCTGCGATTAACGCATGTGTAACTGTCACTGCATCCAGCGCCCCCTCTTCAATCGCATATAAAGCCGACTGAGGAGGGGTCTTGAGATTTGGTTCAAGGTCGAGAATCTGGGATCGAGACACCAATTTTGCCGAAGCATCGTTACCGGGGATCGGCAGCGCTCCACTCGGCGTCACGCTGTAAGACAAGGCACCTGTCCATCTTATCTTCAGGCCAGGCAGCTGCGTTTCGAGTCGGCGGTACTCCTTGATTGCAGAACCGCGCAGTTGCGCAATTGGGTCAGGGTCGGGGTGCGAGGTATTAATCCAAGCGAATGAACTGCCAGTCACTCCCGAAGCTATGCCTTCAGCCTCGACCACGGTGATATTCGCGCCTTTACCTGCCAAGTGATACGCCAATGACGCGCCCACGATGCCTGCACCAATGACAACGACTCGTTTGCCCTGACCATCTCCCATATCAACCTCCGTTCTGTCGATGTGTCTATGGTACGACAGCTGAATGATTTCATGACATGAGAGCCTGATCGTTCAGAGCGCTTTTTGAGTGTCTGCTTCTGGCCGATTGCTGCCCTTCACGACAAGCCGCTTTGTGTCTAAAGCAGCCCGTCCTGACGGCGAATATCTGTCAAACGCTTTTTCGATTACTCTACCTTCTGCCCTCCAGGCGCCGTCCAGCTTCGGGATATTGCATGGAAACTGTCGACACAAACCGCCTGAAGATCTGGCAGGCACTTTCAGAGTTTTTCCTCGATACAGAGATCACCGACTTGACGTTTGACTATGTCGCTCGCGTAGTCGTGGAAACAGGCTATTCGCCCCAGGAAATTCACAGCATCCTATGGGGTGAAGTTTTCCCGGTACTTGAAGCAAACCTCAAATCCATTGCAGGTGAATGGGCGGGCTGGACAGATGAGTGGCTGTTAGAGCATTTGTCGGTGTGTGAGGTCTCTACGAAAAAACAGGGTGACAGCAGCATTATTAAAGAAATCAGAAGATGCTGGGAGCAAGTGGCAACCCGCCTTCCGCCGGGATATGCCTGACCTGACTTCATCAATGCCCCCTGATGGCTAGCCGGGCGTATCGGCCAGAAGCTGGCGGTCACCTGATTTCGAACGCCCCAACTCTTGGTATGAGCCCCTCTCGTAGCCGCAGCCGCTCAAGGCGTCGCACATTGACCTGTCCGAAGGAAATCTTTAAGCGCCGCCTGATAGAGCGTCAATGGCTGATTGTCCGTATTGAAGAGTGCAAACGGAATCATGGTGAGATGTGAAAACGACGTGGAGTTGATCGAGTAGGTTTTCTGCCTGCAAAAGCGCTGATCCTTATTCAATATAAAATCAAACTTGAAAAGGTTTGTCCGCGTACACCAACTGGGGATCTAGCCCAGGCTCAGGCCCGTCAAGTACTCTTGTCCGCACGCGCCGCCAGATGAAAACTCCGAGATCTTTATTTCCAATGCCGGCAGGCTCGGGGCGGCAAGGCTGGAGCTCGTTTCCTGTGCATCAGGAATAACCTTGAGTGTCGCTGCGTAGGCGTCCTTGCCGAAGCGACTGGCTTTCCAGGGGGAGTTTATTGCGTAACTGAAGCTGGAGATGATTTCTTTTGTTTCGGGCTCAGCGTGTGCGTTGATTGTCGGCTGGGACGAATAAGACGTGCAGCCGGAACAGAGTATCGCAATGCTGACAAACACAAACCCATGGGCTATTAAGCGACGCATACTCAGTTTTCCCTAACCATCAATTAGCCGACATTCCTGTCGCTTAATGCCGTATGGCATCTTATCTACACCCCGGATTGCTGAATCAGAATAACAGGGCGAACTGTAAGCGCGACACATCGGCAGGGGGAAAAGGCAGCCGCCCGGCTTTCTTTGCCCAATCCAATGCGAGCCTGCGAACTTTGAAGGCAAACGCCTGCCCAAACCCCGTCATCACCAAGGTTGCGCCACTAACAGGGAGAAAATAATGAAGCAGGACGCCAGCAAGCGCTCATCAATTCATACCGGCTTGGGCACTGTCATCGCACGCCTGGGGCTGTTGCTCATCGTGCCGTTGGCTGTCGGGGGCTGCACCTTCAAGAAAACCGATGTCCAGGACCCGGCCGAGATGGCCAAGTACGACCCCGCCAGTACGGCGCGCATCCGCCTGATCAGCGGGCAAGGGGCCTACGCAGGTTTTGTCTCCGGCCAAAGCTGCGAGCAGTATTTCAACGACACTTACGTAAAAGCGCTGGCCGCCCGCGAGCGGCCGCAAGGATGGAATCCTTCGCGTATCGTGCCCAGCGGTCAGAGCGGCGATATCTTCGGCATGTGGCCTTCCGACTACCAGAACAATGTCATCGGCATGCCTCCCTCCCCGGTCAGCGCGAAGATCGATGAGACGCGCAGGTACTTCGATGAACATGTGGTCCCGGCCGGGCAGCCGCTGATCGCGTTTGTGGCGTTCGTCACGTCCGGGTCCAGTTGCTCTTCAGCGCCCGTGAGTTTTGTGCCACGCGCAGGCGCCGACTATGAAATCCGGCAGGCATTCCAGTCGCAAACATTCAAGACAACGTGCCGCAATGAGGTGGTTGAGTTGAAAGCCGGCGAGGAAAAGCCGATTTCCCCCAATTACTGCATCCAGGACGCGTCGGGCGATTATCACACCCGCAACGTGACCCCTGTCAGCCAGGCCGGGCAATAAGCCGACCGGGCCTGGTACACAATGGCGGCTGTGTGTGCAGCCACTTTCGCGCTGGCCCTTTTGCGCTGAAAAAAGGGCGTTCTTGACCGTCAATCCGCAGGGAGCACCTCATGTACACATCGCCGCGCGCGCTTAACTCGCTTGTCGGAATCAGCCTGCTGGCATTGCTCAGCGGGTGTGGAGCGCTGACGGATGTCCGCTCCTTCTCCACGCCCTACTCATCGCCCACCAGCGGCGACACTGCCCGCGTGCGAGTGATCAGCGACGGCATGGTCCGCGCCGTGCCCAAGTCGGACTGCATCAACTTTCGCCTGCCTGGCGCGGGGGTGATGGTGGCGCAGCGCGACGGCTATGCTGATCGCAACGGTGAAAAGCTCGGCATGCAGCCCACCGCCGTGCAGTTACCCTCCACCGTGGAGAGCGAGCTGCTGGTGCCCGCCGGGCAGCCCATCGCGTTTCATTACATCGGCAATCGTTGCTACAACATGTTCACTTTTGTGCCTGTTGCTGGCGCGGACTACGAACTGCAGGCGGCCGGGCTTGGTAGCTGCGCGGTGATCCTCAAGAGAATGCAGGTGGGCACACGCTCGTTCAGCTTCGAACCGTTGGGCGACAGCACGTTGTGCAAATGGGGCGACAACTTCTAAGGCCACGACCTTCAGCTATGCGCCGGCAAGGCCAGCCCGAACAGCACAAAAAAACCGCCGCAGACTTTATTGAAGCGGCGCCCGGTTCGGGCCAGCCAAGGGCGCACTCGGTGCGCGGCGCTGGCGACCAGGTATTCCACCACGAACTCCACGACGGCGTAGGTCAGCGCAATGGCGGCTGTCTGCGCGATGATGCTGCGGTGCGGGTCGAGGAATGGCGGGATAAACGCGGTGAACAGCAGCAATGCCTTGGGGTTCGAGAGGGCCGAAACCAGCCCCTGACGAAACAACGGCCAGCGGCGCAGGCTTGGTGTCGCAGTGGCCTCGAGGCTCACCGGCGGCGACCGCCACAGGCCAAACCCCAGCCAGATCAGATACAGCCCGCCGACCACCTTCAAGGCCGTGAACCAGGTGGCCGAGGCCTTGATCAGTGCGCCCAGGCCGAGCGCGCACAGCGTCAGCACCAGGGCAAAGCCGAGCACGCCGCCGCTGATGGTGAACAACGTCCTGCGGCTGCCGTGAAGGGCGCCATGGGTCAGCACCAGTAACGCATTGGGTCCTGGCACCACGGCAATGCCGCAGCAGGTCACCAGGTACAGCAGCCACGTGTCGAATGGCATGATCAGATCCTGCAAATAGGGGGCAAGCGCCTATCTTGCGAGTGAACAATCACCCTGAAAAGCGCATTATTCACGTCGCAGCCATTCGATTAACGAATACAGGTAAGTGCAATGCCGTCCAGCGATCTGCAGATTGATTGGCTCAAATGTTTCGTCGCCGTGGTGGACGCGGGGTCGCTCTCTGGCGCTGCCCAGGAGGTTAACCGGTCGCAGTCCGCCGTCAGCATGCAGATGAAAAAACTCGAGGCCGCACTGGGGCGCCCGCTGTTGAACCGTGGCCCGCGGCACCTGCAACTCACCGATGACGGCCAGACGCTGCTGGGCTACGCGCGCCGCATGCTTGCCCTGCACGCCGAGACCCAGGCGGCCTTCAACGGTGAGGCATTGACCGGACGCATCCGCCTCGGCGTTGCAGAGGACTACGCCGCCAGTTACCTGACACCGGTGCTCAAGCGTTTTTCGCCGCGCTACGCAGGGGTCGAAATCGAACTCACCTGTGAGCAGTCGACCACGCTGATCCCGCGTCTACGCAGCGGCGATCTTGATCTTGCACTGGTGTCCCGTGACTCGTCCCACAGCGGCACCTTTCTGTTCAGGGAGCCGATGGTGTGGGTGGGCTCGCCACAGTTCGAACTGTGGCGCCGAGACCCGCTGCCTATCGCGGTCTACGAAAGTGAAAGCCTGGCGCGGCGTTACGCGGTGAATTCACTGGCCCAGCAGGGGCGCCAATACAAGGTGGTCTACAACAGTTCCAGCCTCGCCGGCCAGGTGGCCGCCGTCGAGGGCGGCCTTGCGATTGCCGCGATCACCCAGTGCACCGTGCAGCCATCACTGCAGGTGTTGAGCGCCGAGCATGGCCTGGGCACTATCGCGCCGATGGAAGTCTCGATCCTGCGCAGCCGCGCCTCGCGCGGGTCCAAGGCGGTGAATAGCCTGCACGCGTTCATCATCAGCGCATTAAGGGCGCCGGTGTAGTCGACGGCCCGCGCTACAGACGCATTCCCATCTCCAGCGCACGCCTCTCAAACCCCAACTCGGTGTACATGCGCACGGCACGCTCATTGAACGACCACACCGATAGGCGCAAATCCTGCGCATCATTGTCGAGCGCCCAGTTTTTAACCAGGCCCATAAGGTGGCGCCCAATACCTTGGCCCCAATACGCTTCGGCTACGCACACCGAGCCTACACGCGCGACAGTCTGCGGCTGCATCAGCGGCCCACTGCTGGCTGAGAGGCTGGCGGTAATAAAGGCCACGGCCTCAAGGCCCGCATGCGCGATGAAGACAACCTGGCCCGCCTTTTCGAACCGGCCAGACCAATGGGCAAGATCGCGCGAAAAATCCTCGGTGGGCGCCGCATAGATATCGGGCCGCGCAGCATGGTGCACGTCGCAGAGCACTTGCCCCAGTTCACACAGGCTCAGTGCGTCATCGAGCGTGGCAAGTCGATAGGTAACAGCGTCGTCCATGAGGGGCGTTTTCCTTGAAATGGATTTGCACAATGCAACCAGCCCATTAGTCTGGGACCTCCTCGTGAAAAACACATGACATCCCGGAGCCCCGCATGCCCTTGACCCCACGCGAAGCCACGCGCCTGGAACGCCGCCTCGTCGCCACCCTCACCGACGCCTGCGAAACCGCCAAAGCCGAAATCCGCGGCTTCGAGTGGCTGACCCACACCGTCGACTACGCCGCCTTCCCCCAAAGCCTGCGGGTGATCTGGGTGTTCGACACCCGCGCCAGCAAAGACCAGGCCCTCGCCGCCGGCACTGACCAGCGCCTGCGTGAGCTGACCGGCATTGCGCTGGCCGCTGCCGAAGCTGGCGCGGTGCGCCTGGACCGCTGCGTACGCGTTGACAGCGAAGAAGAATGCCGCCTGCAGCACGGCGGTGATTGGCGTGTACGCCTGGGCTGAAAGGCGACACGCTCGACAACGCCTACATTTTGACTGCGCTGGCGCTCAATTTCTGGATAATGCCCAGCTCCCCGCCTCGATACGGAAATCCCGCCCGATGAAGTTGCCTGCGTCCGCCCTCGTCCTCGCCTGCGCCCTGCTGGCACCGTCCTTCGCCCACGCCGATGACGCCGCCCTGACCGACACGCTCAAGGCCTTCGCCCGTTGCGACGCGAGTTTCTTCAGCAGCTTGAACACCCATCGCGATGCCTGGCAGGCCTATGCGCCGCTCAAGCAGGAAAAGAACTACACCTGGATCGCGGTGAAAGATCGCACCAACCGCAACGCCAACGCCGTGCCGGTCAGCGCGCCGCCGATCGCCGGGTTGAAACTGCTGGCCTATAACGACGAGGTCGCCGACCTCGGCCCGCTGGGGCTCTACTATTACTGGGGCTTCATTGCGCAGGGCAATATCGATGAGGTGGCTCAGCGCCTGGCGCCGTTGCTGGACCAACCGAATTTCCTGTTCAAAGGCGAACACGAATACACGCGCAGCGAGCTCAAGGTCGGCAACAGCTGGCGCTCGATCAAGCCCCAGCCAGGCAAGGCGCCGGGCACGCGCAATGTCGAGCGCGTGCTGATCATCGAACCGGAAGGCAAGCAAGGCACACGGTCGCGGATCAGTTGTTCGGTGCAGGGCGGCGTCAACGCGGCGCTGCTGGCGATGTTGCGACCGGACATCGCGCCGGTCGACTACCCGCGTACCCAGGTTGAAACCAGCCTCGGCGATGTCGAGGTGCCGGCTGCCGTGCTGCAACGCCTCGACTCGCCGCTGCTGCAACCCAAGTTCAAGACGTTGAGCTACACCTACCTGTCCAAGAAGGGCGACGGCAGCGAGGATTCGCCGACGTCGGTGACGCTCAAGGCCGAGGGCGGCCTGCTGGTGAAGAACGAGGTCTACGGGCCGGTTTTCAACGTCGACCGCCTGATGCAGGCCGACCTGATCCAGCTGAAATCGAAGATGAACGGCGTGGGTGACGGGCGGGTCCTGCAAACCCGCACAGCCGAGCTGAAGCTGCCGACCAGCTGGACGCCGGGCCAGACGCTGACCGCTCACCTGAGCATGGTCAATGTGCCGGCCAAGCCCACCGACAAACCGCACGACACGACGTTGACCTGCAAGGTCGGCGAGCGTTTCCCGGCGAGCCAGGTGTTTGCCACGCTGACCGGGGACGCCATCCGGCTCGCGTGCGACCAGGGCGACTACAAAACTTCGCGCGCCTTCATCGAGGACCTGGGCGTCGCGCTGACGCTGGAATCGACGTCGAGCGAATTTCACTATGTGAATGAAATTACCGCGTTGGACGTGGTGCGCTGACCGGCAGCGTTATCGGTTGCCGGTGAGCCCTTCACCGGCAACGCAAAGCTCGGCACCTCGCAAAAACGTTGCGCGGTTTCGCCCAAGCGCACATTGACCGGCCTGAAACACCCCGCCCCCCATTGTGTTTTAGCCGCCGTTGCCCTCAACTAAGCGCCCTCCCTCTCTAGCGAGTATCGACAGTGGAACGTTATGAATCGCTGGTCATCGGCCTGGGCGCCATGGGTGCCGCCACCGTGTACCAATTGGCCAAAGCCGGGGTAAAGGTCGCCGGCATCGACCGTCATCATCCGCCCCATACCTTCGGCTCCAGCCATGGCGACACCCGCATCACGCGGCTGTCGGTGGGTGAAGGCGCGCAGTACGTGCCCATCGTGCGCAACTCGCACCGTATCTGGCGTGAGCTTGAGGCCGCGTCGGGGGAGGCATTGTTCGAACAATCCGGGTTGCTGGTACTGACCTCCCGCGATGATTTCGACCCCAGCGATGAATCGGACTTCACCTTGCGCACCATTGGCCTGGCCAACACCTACGGCATCGAACATGAAGTATTGGACGCGGCGCAGATTCGCCAGCGCTTTGCGCAATTCGCCCACGTGGCGGACAGCGCCATCGGCTATTACGAACCGGGCGGCGGCTTTGTGCGGCCAGAGCGTTGCATCGAGGTGCAGCTCCGGTTGGCTGAACAGCACGGCGCCACGTTGTATAAGGGCGAGACCGTGACCGCTATCCGCGCGGATGAGCACGGCGTCACCGTGACCACCGACCAGCGCACGCTGCAGGCCGACAAGTTGGTGGTGAGTGCGGGCAACTGGGCCGGCGGCCTGCTTGGCGCGCCGTTTGATCAACTGCTCAAGGTGTATCGGCAACAGCTGTTCTGGTTCGAGCTTGAGCCGGGGGCCGACCTGGTGGGGAAATCACCGACCTACATCCTCACGCACGGCCAGGGTGAGGGCAATACCAACTACGGTTTCCCGGCATTGCCCGGCGAGGGCACGTTGAAGATTGCCACGGCGCAGTACCACACCGCGTCCACCCCCGAAACACTCGACCGCACGGTCTCGGCCGCTGAGGAGCAGGCAATGTATGCGCAGCAGGTACGAGGCCGTATTGCCGGGGTCACGTCCAAAGTCGTCAAGTCGGCGGTGTGTGCCTACACGGTGACGCCGGATCACCACTTCATCATCGACCAGCACCCCACGCTGCAGCACACCCTGGTGGTGTCGCCGTGCTCGGGGCACGGCTTCAAGCACTCGGCTGCACTGGGCGAGGCATTTGCGCAGTGGTGTATCCGCGGTTCGAGCGACCTGGACCTGTCGGCGTTTTCGCTGAAGCGGTTTGCAGGCCAGGCATTAGCGCCGCAGTAAAGCGCTGGACATAAGGCAGGGGCGAGGCGGATAGGCCTCGCCTGCGCTGAGTTTATTTGGCAAACGCGTACTCGCCGCCCTGCTCCACCGCCTTGCGGTACGCAGGTCGCGCCTGGAAGCGCTGCACCCACGCCGCCAGGTTCGGGTAGGCCTGGAGCTTGCCCTGGGCCTTGGCGATTTCACCGATGAAGCTCATCTGGATATCCGCGCCGCTCAACTCATCCCCTACCAGGTAAGGCGAATCCGCCAGCACATCGTTCAAATAGCCCAGGTAGTTGACCAGCTCCGACTCGATCCGTGGGTGCAACGGCGCGCCCGCCTCACCCAGGCGGCCGACGTAGAGGTTGAGCATCAACGGCAGCATCGCCGAGCCTTCGGCGAAGTGCAGCCATTGCACGTACTTGTCGTAGGTGGCCGTGGCAGGATCGGGCTGCAGGCGGCCTGCACCGTGGCGGCGGATCAGATAGTCGATGATCGCGGCGGATTCGATCAGGACCAGCGCGCCGTCCTCGATCACCGGGGATTTGCCCAGCGGGTTGATGGCCTTGAGTTCCGGCGGCGCCAGGTTGGTTTTCGGGTCGCGCTGGTAGCGCTTGATCTCGTAAGGCAGGCCCAGTTCTTCGAGCAGCCACAGGATGCGCTGTGAGCGCGAGTTGTTGAGGTGGTGGACCGTGATCATGGCAAGCTCCGCAGGACGAGAGTGAGGGGTGTCTAGAACAAGACTACGCCGTCGCCGTGGAGTGCCCTGAATCAAACAGTATTGCATTCATGCCAAACCTGAGGATAACTGAGGGCCTTGCCTTCACCTGGACAGCTCGCCATGTTTGAACTCACCGCGCTCATCACCTATATAGCCGTGGTCATCGGCCTGTTCCTGATCCCCGGTCCTGCCGTGTTGCTGGTGATCACCCGTACCGTCCAGGGCGGACGCAAGGCCGGTATCGCGACCGGGCTGGGGGTGGCCACGGGCGACTTGATCCATACGCTCGGCGCGGCCCTGGGTTTGTCGGCGATCCTGATGACCTCTGCCACCGCGTTCAATCTGGTGAAATGGGCGGGTGCCTGTTATCTGATCTACCTGGGGGTTCGCGCGTTCATGGCCAAGGCCAGCACCTACGCACGCGCAGACCTGCCGCAGGTGACGCCGACGCAGGCGTTTTTCCAGGCGGTGGGCGCCGAGGTGCTGAACCCGAAAACCGCGATTTTCTTCCTGGCCTTCCTGCCGCAGTTCGTCCACCCGCAATCCGGCTCGTCCCTGCTCCAGTTCGCCGTGCTGGGCCTGATTTTCTCGGGACTCAGCGCGGTCTACACCAGCCTGATTTCACTCTCGATTCGCCCCTTGAGCCGCATGATCAAAGGCCTGGCCCGACTGCGGCGCTGGGAAGGCAAAATCATCGGCACGCTGTTCATGGGCCTGGGGCTGAAAATCGCCCTGCAACAGCGCTAGACAGGCGTGATCAGCCATTCACCATGGCCCATAACGACGCGCCGACGCCGGTGATGCTCTCCCCCGCAATCAACCCGGCGGCGGCGGTAATGGCAAAGCGTTCGGTGAGGCTCGCCCAGCGGCGGCTCACCAGCCAGGTGATGATGGCGCCGAGCGCCATCATCAGTGACACCGACGCCGGCAACACAAAGGCCAGGCCCAATGCAGCAGCGCTGGGCAGGTAGCGCGCCCGCTGGGTAGACAGTGTGCTGTCGAGAATGCCTAGCAGTACGCCAACCAGGCCCGCGATGGCAATCGCCCAGCGGATGCTGGTGGACAGTGACTCCAGGCCATGGGTCAGGGTTTGCGCCACGGCTTTCCAGGTGGCGACCGCCGGCGCCGGCCATTCTTCGGTCAGCAGCATGGCGTGCGGGTCCGGAATCAGTGCCAGGTAGGCGAACACCCCGACGATGCTGCCGATGAAGATCCCCAGGATCTGCGCGATCACCTGCTTGTGCGGCGTGGCGCCAATCGCCTTGCCCACCTTGAAGTCGTTCATCAGATCCGTGCATTGCCCGGCCGAGCCGCCGGCGGTGTTGGCGCTCATCAGGTTGATCGGCACCTGGCCGGGGGCGACGATGCCAAAGCTCAATTGAGACAGCTGCCCGATGGCGCCGATCGGTGGAATGCCGGTGGCGCCCACCACCCGCGCGGCCACGGCGGCCAGGCAGATCGCCAAGGGAATCGTCAACAATGCCATCCACAGGTTGATGCCGAACAACACCGCCTGCAGGCACACGACCAATACGATCGACAACACGAACCCCGCAGCCGGCCCTGGCCGGGGCACGCTCCAGGTGCGCCCGCCCGCCGCCTGGGTGGCGGCGCGCAACGCCCACAAGCGAATCGCCAATGACGCCAAGGTGGAACACACCATCAGGCTCACGCCCGGCCACAGCAACCACTCCACCTACGCTGCGAACTGCGGGCCACTGCTGTCGGCCGGCAACGTCACCAGGTGCTGCGCCAAAAGCCAAGGGCCGAGGCCGCCCCACGCGAGCAAGGCCCCCAGCAACAGGGTCAGGCCCACGCGAATACCGATGATGCCGCCAAACCCCACCAGCAGTAACGACGGGTCGGCGGTGAAGGTCAGGCGTTCCAGCGATGCGCTCGGCGCCCAGCGCGGGATCGCCCACCAAAACGTGTCCACCCACTTCACCAGCCCCGACAACAGCGCGGCGCCTAGCAGCACCTTCAAGCGTGTCGCGGCCTCGCGCCCGTGGTTGTAGATGTGCAAGAGGGTTTCGAGGGTGGCCATGCCTTCGGGGAACTTCAGTGCCTTGTCATTCAGCAACGAGGGCCGCAGGTACCAGGCGATCCAGATCCCCAGGAAGCTCACCGAGAACACCCAGGCGATCATCGGCAGTGCGTCCAGTTGGTTTCCGGTCAGCAGCGTGTAGGCCGGGATCGGCGCGACCAGCCCGCCGGAGATGATCGACGCCGCCGCCGAGGCGACGGTCTGGTTGATATTGCTCTCGTGCAGCGTCCACGGCAGTGGCTCGGCAGTGCGCCGGGCCAGGCCCTGCCAGATGGCATAACCGACCAGCAGGGCAATGATCGACATGTTGAACGACCAACCGATCTTCAACCCGGCGTACACATTGGAGGGCGTCAGCAGGATACCGAGCACGCTCCCGGTGATCACGGCGCGCAGGCTGAGTTCGCGTTCGACAGGGCCGCACGGAGGCAGCGTTGGCGAGGTTGCAGGCATGCGGATTCCTTTCGGCAAGGGAACAGGGCGACCTAACAAGTGAGCCCTGTATCCACCGAAGGTTCAGGTGGCGAACATAACCGGGGGCTGAAAATACCGCTGCTGTGCCGTGGGGGCGGGGTTACTCGCGAACGCGGCGGGTCAGTGACGGAGGCGGTGGCTGACCCGGCGCATTCGCGGGCAAGCCCGCCCCCACACCGGATCAGGCCAGGCGAAACCGCGCGGTGTTGTCGCTCAAGGCCTGGCTGCCTTTGCTCAGGGTGTCCGCCGCGCGATTGACCGCACGCGCACCGTCCAGCAAGCGCCCTGCCGCCTGGTCGACCTGCTGGATATTGCCGCTGACTTCATCCGCCGTCGCCGCTTGCTCCTCCACCGCCGTGGCGATCTGCGCCAGGGTGTCGGTGACGTTCTGCACTGCGCCGGCGATTTCGCCCAGGCGCGTGCCCAGCCCGGTGACCGACTCGGCATCGGTCAGCGCCTGTTCGCACGCGGCGCCCATCAGGTTGACCGCCTGGCTGACCGTGGCGCGCAGGCTGTCCACCGTGCCGGCGATCTGTGCGGTCGAGGCCTGGGTGCGTTGGGAGAGACTGCGGACTTCATCGGCCACCACGGCGAAGCCGCGCCCCTGTTCGCCGGCGCGCGCGGCCTCGATCGCTGCGTTGAGCGCCAGCAGGTTGGTCTGCTCGGCGATGCCCCGAATGGTGTCGACCACCGATTGAATCTGCTGGCCCTGCTGGCTGACTTGCTCCAGCGCATCGGCGGTGTCGGTGAGGCGCTGGTTGAGCTGCTGGATACTAGCCGTGGTGCGCTGGCTGTCGCGGCTGCTGTCCTCGGCGATGCGCCGCGTCTGCTGGGCACTGCCCGAGGCCTGTTCGCAACTCTTGGCGACGCCCATTGAGGTCGCGGCCAACTGGGTGGCCGCTGCGGCAATCTGGCTGATCTGCTGTTGCTGGTCCTCGACCTCGGTGAGGGTGCTGCCCGACTGCGTATTGAGGGTGAGCACCGCCGAACCGAGCTGCTGGGTTTCATGGTTGACCCCCAGCAGGCTGGTGCGCAACTGCACCACCGCGACGTTGAGCGCGGTGCTGATGGCGGCAAGTTCGTCGCGCCCTTCCACCGCCACTTCCACGCACAGGTTGCCGTCGCGCAGGGATTCGGCCAGCGTGGTGATGCCGCTGGCACTGCGGCGGATCGAAGCCTGCAGGCAGATGAACAGGTACAGCGCCGCCAATGCCAGCAGGCTGAAGGTCGCGGCCACCGGAACGAATTTTTGCAGCGAGCGGTCGCGGTAGTAACCGAGGCGCGCGTCCAGCGACATCAGCGACTGGTTGCGCAGCGCGCCCAGGCCGTCGAGCATCGCGTCGACACTGCCCTCAAAGGCTGCGGTATCGAGCTTGATGGTGCCGCCGAACACGCCGTCGTCGAGGACTTTGAGCTGGTTATCGAGCTGTTGCAGGCTGTTGTCGTATTGCGCCGTCCAGGGCTCCAGGCCGGCGTATTGCTTGGCTTTGAGCGACGCCGCGGCCTTGACCAACTGGTCGCGCGCATCGCCGATACGACCGCGCAAATCGCGCATCTGCAAACGGCTTTGCAGGGTGAACTGCCCCGAGGCGATGGACGACTGGCCGACACTGGCCATGCGGCCGATGCGCTCGATCAGGTCGGGGCTGTGCTGGGTGGAAATCTGCATGAGCAAATAGGTTTCCAGCCATGGGTCGAGGATCAGGCCGGCGTCCAGGGTGATCTGCTCGCGCAGGGTTTGCATCGCGGTCAGGGCCGACGTAAAGCGGTCATATCCGTCCGGCCACCAGCCCACGGTGCGCAGCGATTGCGAGTCCATGCCCTTGACGGTGGCTTGCAGCGCCTCGAAGCGCGCCAGGGTGTCGGCGCTGGCGTTCTGGCTTTTCAGCGACTCGCCCAGGGCCTGCAGGCTTTGCAGGATCAGCGGGAAATTCGCATCGACCTTGTCCATCGCCGCCTTCGCCGCGGGGGTGGGGGCGTGCAGGATGTCCGCGGCCTTCCAGCGCGCCGCCAGGTTGCGCTGGGCGGTCAATTGGGCATCCAGCGCATCGAGGGCCAGCAGTTGCCGAACGCCGGATTGCTCGCTGGAAATCACGGTTAACTTGTCGCGATAGTCCGCCCCAATCATCCACAGGCTGCCCGCCAGGGGCAGCATGAACAGGAAAAACAGGATCTGGAATTTGCGCGCAAAGCCGAAACGCCCGAGCAGGCGGATACCGGGTGACAAGAGGCTGTGCATGTCCGACTACTCCCCAAAAACAACCCACGCGTACAGCGGTGGGCAAAGCCTTGAAATGACTAACGGCAAAATGCCATGTCATTGATTGGGAAGGCACTAGCAAGATACGGGCCGCAGGGAGCATGCCCCGAAATAGACGGTGTGACGCACGAAGGCAGGTGAGGTGTGCGCGAAAATGGGGCAAAAGCACTCAAGGTCTGGGCACACCTGTAACAGTGAGCTATTTCACCAGCATGTACTGGCTGAAATTATTGATGTGATCGTCGAGGTTATCTTCAAGCATCATCCGGTACTGATCGCAGAAATACTTCAACATCGCCTCGCGCGCCTCGGCCATTTCCGCACCGGACTTGAAGTTGCGCGCACTCGCCCAGGCATTGAAACGGGTGGTGCCGAACATCATCGAGGCGCTGACCTCGCCGAGGTTTTCACAGGTCTTGAGTTGCTCGTTCGACAATTCGATATGCGCGTCTGCACGGTCATAGAAGGCTTGGTCAGTGGCGTCTGCCATGGCGGATGTCCAGGATAAGTGAATGATGGCCGCCATTGAACCATACCCCCCGCCCGCGTAGGAGCCCGGCCTGGCGCCAGCCTGCGCAAGAACACCACCGACAGCAGGCCCGGCGCCGACCAAAACGCATCAAGCCAGCAGCGAATTTATCCACCGCACCTGCCGCGCAACCTCCTGCACCTTCTCCTGCGGCACTGCCTGCCGCGCCTGCTCGAAACTGGCCAGGGTCTTCTGCTTCTGGCGCAGCATGCGCTGCCACTTGGCCAGGAACTCCGGGCTGCGCGCCTGCATCTGCAGCGGGCCGAAATACAGCTGCTCAGCGGTATAACTCACCGGCGGGGCACGCTCGGCCACAATGATTTCGTAGTAGAAGCGGTTTTCGCGCAGCAGCTCTTCAGTGAGGATCGCGTAACCGTTGTCCATCAACCACTGACGCAACGGCTGCTCGCCGCCATTGGGCTGCAGGACCAGGCGCTCACGGCCGCTCAGGTGCGCCTTGCCACTTTCCAGGATGTCGCGAATCGTCTCGCCGCCCATGCCGCAGAGGCTGATCGCGGTGATCTGGTCCGCCGGCGTTATCGCCGCCAGCCCATCGGCCAGGCGCACGGTAATGTGCTGCTCCAGGCCATTCTCACGCACAGTGCGCACAGCCGCATGGAACGGCGTGGTCGCCACCTCCCCCGCTACCGCCGCGGTGATCAACTCGCGTCGCATCAACGCGACTGGCAGGTAAGCGTGGTCCGAGCCGATATCGGCCAGGCGCGCGCCAGCGGGCACGTTCGCCGCCACGCGCTCCAGGCGCATGGACAATGTATGTGGGTTCAACAGCTGTTCCTTATCAACACAAAATTACTCACCCGAAAACCGATCCCGACTGTTGGTCAGGTGCAGCACCATTGCGGCGCGGGCAGCGTCCGGGTCTTGGCGCTTGATCGCGTTGAAAATCGCCTCATGCTCCAGGTTCGCCAACTGCCCCAGTTGGGCAAAGTCCGCACCGCCACGCTCATCGCCCTTGAGCTGGGTGCGCGGAATCATCGCATTGCCCAGGTGCAGCATGATTTCGGTGAAGAAGGTATTGCCGGTGGCCTCGGCGATCAACTGGTGAAAACGCTTGTCCTCTTCGACGCAGCTGTCGTTGTTCGCCAGCGATGCCTGGTAATCGTCGAGCGCAGTGCGCATGTGCGCCAGGTGTTCGTCGGTCCTGCGTAACGCGGCCAGCGCAACCGCCTGCACCTCCAGGCCCAGGCGCAACTCGAGCATGTTGCGCACACTGGCAACCGTGTCCACGTGCAAACGCAGGCCTTGGCGGGCGTGTTGCGCCAGCACAAAGGTGCCAATGCCATGGCGGGTCTCGACCAGCCCCGACGCCTGCAGCTTGGAAATGGCCTCACGCACCACGGTGCGACTCACGCCATGCTCAAGGACGATGGTGGATTCCGACGGCAGCTTTTCACCGGGCTTCAACTGCCCGAGCAGGATGCGCTGGGTCAGCGCGTCGACCACGCCTTGGGCAAGGTTGTTGGAGCGTCTACGGACGGGCATTCCACTATCAATCGGCATCGTTGCAGGTCCACGGGGTTGGGCTGGTGCGAGCTTAACATCCCGCCCGGCGACAGGGCTGGGTTGATTTGTCTCGGCCCAGCTTGTATGACAACCAATCTTAGCCGCTAACTCACGCATCACCACCAGCGTCAGGCGCCCGCATCACTCCTGGGTACCTAAATCCTCTAAAAGCCAAGTAAACACTGGCACATAACCAAAATAACTGGTCGATCATCGGCCTTATAAGAACAAATTCACTCACGACCGCATTGCAGCCTCCGGAAAATCACTTGTATGATGTCTATCAACAAGACACGCAAACCCGCATAAAAATAAATCAGGGGGAGTTTTGAATTGTGAACAATTCAAGCCATGCATCTGCCACTCCAGAAAGTGATTCAGTCCTCGCGCGCGCCGTGAGCAAAGTGAAGGGCCACGTGCTCCCACTGTTCGTGATCATGTTCATCCTCAACTACATCGACCGGGTCAACATCGGCTTCGTGCGCACGCACATGGAGCACGACCTCGGCATCGGCGCTGCGGCCTACGGCCTGGGTGCCGGGTTGTTCTTCATCGGCTACGCGCTCTTCGAAGTGCCCTCCAACATGCTGCTGCAGAAGGTCGGCGCGCGCATCTGGCTGACCCGCATCATGTTCACCTGGGGCATCGTCGCCACGCTGATGGCGTTCATCCAGAACGAAACCCAGTTCTACATCCTGCGCTTTTTGCTGGGCGTGGCCGAGGCCGGGTTCTTTCCTGGGGTGATCTACTACTTCACGCGCTGGCTGCCGGGTGTGGAGCGCGGTAAAGCCATCGCGATTTTCCTCAGCGGCTCGGCGGTGGCCTCGCTGATCTCGGGCCCGCTCTCCGGCGCGCTGCTGCAGATCGAAGGGTTCGGCTTCCACGGCTGGCAATGGATGTTCGCCATCGAAGGCCTGGCCTCCGTGGCGCTGGGGTTCTTCGTGTGGTTCTGGCTCGACTCCAACCCCCACGACGCCAAATGGATGACCCGCGAAGAACAGGACGCACTGGTCGGCGCCATCGACCAGGAACAGCGCGAGCGTGAAGCCCTGACCACGGTCAAGCCGACGCTCGGCAAGCTGCTCAAGGATCGCCAGATCCTGCTGTTCTGCGCGTTGTACTTCTGCATCCAGCTGACCATCTACGCCGCGACGTTCTGGCTGCCGAGCATCATCAAAAAGATGGGCGACCTGAGCGATGTGCAGGTCGGTTTCTTCAACTCGATCCCGTGGCTGATCTCGATCATCGCCATGTACGCGTTCGCGTCGCTGTCGAGCAAGTTCAAGTTCCAGCAGGCCTGGGTCGCGGCCGCGCTGTTGATTGCCGCTGCCGGCATGTTCATGTCCACCACCGGCGGGCCGATCTTCGCCTTCGTGGCGATCTGCTTTGCGGCCATCGGTTTCAAGTCGGCGTCTTCGCTGTTCTGGCCGATCCCCCAGGGTTATCTGGATGTGCGCATCGCTGCAGCCGTGATCGCGCTGATCAACTCCATCGGCAACCTGGGGGGCTTCGTCGCACCGACCACCTTCGGCTTCCTCGAACAGACCACCGGCTCGATCCAGGGCGGCCTGTATGGCCTGGCAGGCACATCAGTGCTCGCCGCAATCCTGGTGTTCTTTGCCAAGACCTCACCGTCCGCCGTACTGGCCTCGCCCGGCGCTGTGCCCGTGGGCGCAGCCATCAGCAAACCTCTCTGACCTTATCCAGGAACGTGCCATGAATACCCCAGTAGTCACCCACTTCCAAGTCATCCCCGTGGCCGGCCACGACAGCATGCTGCTCAACCTGAGCGGCGCCCACGGGCCTTACTTCACGCGCAATATCGTCATCCTCAAGGACAGCAGCGGCCGCACCGGTGTGGGCGAAGTGCCCGGCGGCGAACGTATCCGCGAAACCCTGGAGGACGCGCGCAGCCTGGTGATCGGCCAACCGATCGGGCAGTACCAGCGCATCCTCAACCAGATGCGCAGCACCTTTGCCTCGCGCGACGCGGGCGGTCGCGGCCTGCAGACGTTCGACCTGCGCATCACCATCCACGCGGTCACGGCGATGGAAGCGGCGCTGCTCGACCTGCTGGGTCAATTCCTGGAGGTGCCGGTGGCCGCCTTGCTCGGCGAAGGGCAGCAACGTGATGCGGTGAAAATGCTCGGCTACCTGTTTTATATCGGCGACCGCAACGCAACGAACCTGGCATATCGCAACGAGGCCGAGGCCGATGATGACTGGTTCCGCCTGCGCCACGAAACAGCCCTGACGGCGGAGGCCGTAGTCCGCCTGGCCGAAGCGGCCAAAGCCAAGTACGGCTTCAATGATTTCAAGCTCAAGGGCGGCGTGCTGAGCGGTGACGCAGAAATCGAAGCCGTCACCGCACTGGCCGAGCGCTTCCCCGACGCTCGCATCACCCTTGACCCGAACGGCGCGTGGTCATTGAAAGAAGCCATCCGCCTGTGCCGCGACCAGCATCACGTGCTCGCCTACGCCGAAGACCCATGCGGTGCCGAGAGCGGTTACTCGGGCCGCGAAGTCATGGCCGAATTCCGCCGCGCCACCGGCCTCAAGACCGCTACCAACATGATCGCCACCGACTGGCGCGAAATGGGCCACGCGATCCAGCTGCAATCGGTGGACATCCCGCTGGCCGACCCGCACTTCTGGACCATGCAAGGCTCGGTGCGTGTCGCGCAGATGTGCAACGAGTGGGGCCTGACCTGGGGCTCGCATTCCAACAACCACTTCGATATTTCCCTGGCGATGTTCACCCAGGTGGCCGCCGCCGCACCGGGCGACATCACCGCCATCGACACCCACTGGATCTGGCAGGACGGCCAGCGCCTGACCCACGAGCCATTGAAAATCGAAGGGGGCTACGTGAAGGTGCCCGCCAAGCCCGGCCTGGGCGTGGACATCGACATGGACGCCGTGGCCAAGGCCCATGAAGTGTACAAAGGCATGGGCCTCGGCGCGCGCGATGACAGCGTGGCGATGCAGTTCCTGATCCCGGGCTGGAGCTTCAACAACAAGCAACCCTGCCTGGTGCGCTAGGCACTCACACGCCCGCTCAATGCAGGAGTGGGCTTGCCTGCGATAGCAACTCTGAGGTGGCCTGCCCCATCGCCATCGCAGGCAAGCCAGCTCCCACCGGTGATCGTGGTCACTTCGCCGAGTGGGTTCGCTTGATCGGCTGCACCGTCAGCTCCACGCCTAACGCCAGCATCAGTTTCTGCACGGTCTCATAGCGCGTTTTAGACCCGCCCTTGAGCGTCTTGTACAGACTCTCGCGATTCACTCCCGCCGCCGCGGCAACCTTGTTCACACCTTGTGCCTTGGCGACCTCGGCAAGCGCCTTCATGAGGATCTGCGGGTCTTGCGACTTCATGCTTTGCGCAAGGTAAGCACTGATGGTTTCAGGGCTGTCGAGGAAGCGCGAAGCTTCATAGACCTGGGTACCGGAGGTATCCAGATCGAGGATCGGCATGTCCTCTGGCTTGAATGTCGAATTGCTCATTTGGTTAACCTCTCAGGGCATCCAGAATCTCTTTGGCGCGCTTGATGCCTCTTTGCTGGTCTGTTTTGTCACTGCCCCACAGCATCAAGTAGGCGGTGATGCCCGTGCGGACAAAGTAGATCCGGTAGCCGGGCCCGACAAAAATACGCATTTCACTGAGGCCGTTACCGGCAGGCTCGCAATCACCAAAATTGTTGTCTTCGGCGCGATCCAACCGAGTCAGAACCGCCACTTTTCCACAAACGTCCCCCATTCCATCCAGCCATGTATCAAACTCTGGCGTCCTGCCGATTATGTTGGTCACAGATTCACATGTAGCCTACTGGCTACTCCCTGCCGATGCTAGTGATTTTTCAAGCTGCGCAGAGCTCCCCGAAGAAAAAATCCTAGTTCACGCCCGGTACATGGGGCCGGGCGATTCTGTGAGTGCTTGTTTCCCGTCGCGCCGATAGAACCAGCCCGCAGTTCGATAGCAATTTTTCGTATTAAAAACCTCGTCACCGCTGGGTTAGGGTGGCGTCACCAGACCACTGGCCCCGTGCTTCTGACTCTTTTTTTCCAGCCCGACGCGTCCACGCGCAGGCACCGCCAGGTCAACCCATGTCCAATTCTGCCTTGCCTATCTGGGGCGCACCGCCGTCTGCCCGCTACGAACAATTGGCCGCACCGTTGCGCCCACTCTTCGCCCACATCCTCGCGCAGTCGGCCGAGCACGATCAGACGCGTGCCAGCCTGGCCGGTGTGATCCAGCAACTCACCGCCCTGGGCCTGCCGCGCTGGCGCCTGCCGCCAAGCCATGGCGGTCACGGCGCGACCCTGGTTGAGCTGCTCGCCGTGCTCACCGAACTGTCTGCCGCCGACTCCAACATCACCCAGGCCCTGCGGGGGCATTTTGGTTTTTGCGAAGATGTACTCAGCGCCAAAGACCCCGCCTGGCGCGCCAAGTGGCTCGACCGTCTCGGCGAGGGCGCGCTGCTCTCTCCCGGCAGCACCGAAGTCGGCAACCAGACCCGTGGCGATTTCGAAACCCGTCTGCACCGCGACGCAAGCGGCACCTTGCGCATCAGCGGCCGCAAGTTCTACACCACGGGCGCGCTCTACAGTGACTTGATCAACACGATTGCAACCGGCGAAGACGGCACGACCTACAGCGTGGTTGTCGACCTCAAGGCTGCCGGCGTGCAGGTCGTCGATGACTGGAACGGCTTCGGCCAACGCCTCACCGCCAGCGGCACCTGCATCTTCGACAGCGCGCCGGTGCTGGACAATGAGGCGCGCCCCACCCAACAGCGCTTTGGCCATGGGCAGTCGTTTTTCCAGCTTTATCACCTCAGCACCCTCGCCGGCATTGCCCGCCGCGCGGCCTTGAGTGGCGCCGAAGAACTCAGCCAACGCGCCCGCACTTTCACCACGGGCAATGCCGATGTCGCCGGCCAGGATGTGCAATTGCTGCAAGTGATCGGCGAAGTCGCCAGCCAGGCCTACGCCGCCCAGGCCATCGCCCAACAGGCGGCGCAGCGCCTGGAGCACACCGCGCAGTATGTGATTGCCCACGACCAGCCCGTGCATGACGACGACCCACAGGTGGCACTCGCCGAGCTGGAAGTGTGCCTGGCCGTCAACCCGGTGGTGGATGCCACACTCGCAGCGACCACCGCGCTATTCGACGCCCTGGGCGCCAGCGCCACCGCCAGCAACAAGGCACTGGACCGGCTATGGCGCAACGCGCGCACGTTGGCCAACCACAACCCGCGCGTCTACAAATCGCGGATCGTGGGAAATTACCTGGTAAACGGAACCTTGCCCCCGGCGCAGTGGCGAGTGGGCGTGGCCAAGACTGGATGAAATCACCAGCCAGCTCCCACATTTGATCTTCATATGCCCGGGGGCCTGAGCCATGCCTTGAGCCCCCTGTGGGAGCGGGCTTGCTCACGAAGGCGATCCGTCAGTTGATACATTCGGTGGCTGATCCACCGCTTTCGCAGGCAAGCCCCCACATTTGATCTCCATACACCCGGGATCCCGAGTCATACCAGGATCCCCCTGTGGGAGCGGGCTTGCTCGCGAAGGCGGTGGGTCAGTTAACTAATTCGTCGACTGACACAGCGCCTTCGCAGGCAAGCCAGCTCCCACAGTTGATCTCCATACACCCGGGATCCCGAGTCATACCAGGATCCCCCTGTGGGAGCGGGCTTGCCCGCGATGGCGGTGGGTCAGTTAACTAATTCGTCGACTGACACACCGCCTTCGCAGGCAAGCCAGCTCCCACATTTGATCTCCATAGGCTTGGGGGCCTGAGCCATGCCTTGGGGCCTCTGTGGGAGTGGGCTTGCCAGCTCCCACAGTTTGATGAGCACATGGCTTGAGAGGGGTTTATCGGCTCACGAACGCGAGCACCCGTTCCAGCATTCGGTCGCAGGCATCCAGCTGTTCCAGGCTGATGAATTCATCCGGCTTATGCCCCTGCTCCATGCTGCCGGGGCCGCATACCACTGTCGGGATGCCGGCCTGGTCAAACAGCCCGCCTTCAGTCCCGAACGCCACGGTGCCGTAATCCCGGGAGCCGCAAAACTGCGCGACCCACTCCGCTGCCTGGCTTTGCGGCGAGGTGGCCAACCCTGGGTAGCTGGACAATTCACTGAACTCAATCGCGCAGTGCGCGCTCACCGCCTGCATCGCCGGCAGCAAGGTGTGCTCGGCGTAATCGCGCAGTTGCTGCGCCACCTGCCGGGGATCCTGGGCCGGCAGCGAGCGCACTTCAAAGTCGAACGTGCAGTTCTGCGGGACGATATTCAATGCCTTGCCGCCACCGATCACGCCGGTCTGCACCGTGGAAAACGGCGGATCAAAACGCTCGTCGAGCAACGTCGGCGCCTTGAGTGTCTCACCGAGTCGCACCAGCTCGCTGATCAGTTGCGCGGCATATTCGATGGCATTCACACCCGACGGCGCATACGCCGAATGGCAGGCCGCGCCGTGCACTTCGCAGCGCACTGCCAGCTTGCCTTTGTGGCCGAGCACCGGCTTGAGCTCGGTAGGTTCGCCGATCACGCACAGCAACGGCTTGACCGCCTGCCCATGGAACCGCTCGATCAATGCGCGCACACCCAGGCAACCCACCTCTTCGTCGTACGACAGCGCGATATGCACCGGCATGCGCAACGACGCCTTCACCAGCGCCGGCACACAGGCCAGTACGCAGGCGATATAGCCCTTCATATCAGCAGTGCCGCGCCCGTACAACCGGCCGTGTTTTTCCGTCAGCTCAAACGGCGCCACCGTCCAGCGCTGCCCGTCCACCGGCACCACGTCGGTATGCCCGGACAACACCACGCCAGGCACCTCGGCCGGGCCGATAGTCGCCAGCAGGTTGGCCTTGCTCTTGTGCGCGTTGTAGACCAGCTCGCAGGCCACGCCGTGGTCCTGCAGATAGGTACGCACAAAGTCGATCAACGCCAGGTTGGATTCGCGGCTGGTGGTATCAAAGCGCACCAGTTGCGCCAGCAGGTCGCGGCTTGTGTTCAACGCTCATCTCCCGGCACGGCATAGCCCGGTGCGATCTGCGGGTTGAGGGCGCGGTCGATGTAGGCCTGCAGTTGCGGGCGATAGGCTTGCCAGAGTTGGTCGAGCGCGCCGATCGGGTCCTCATCGGCCCAGTCGACGCGCAGGTTGACGATCGGCCACAGCAAGTCGTCGACCACCACCAATGCCGCCGAATGCACCGGCCCCGCTTCGCCGCCTTCGGCCTGGCCGGCCTGCATCGCCGCCAACAAGCGCTCGGCGAGCGGCCCCGTGGCCATCTCGAACGCGCGCACCATCGCCGCAATCACCCCAGCGTCGGCCAACATATTGCCCGCCGCTACGCACTGCTCGCCGCTCAGCGCGTGATGAATCCCGAGGGTCTGCGCCCCGCTGAAATGCGCGGTGCGCCCCTGGCTATCAATCACAGTGACCTGACGATATTGGCTGTGATCCTGTTCCACCAAGGTCGCCAGCGCCTCACTCGGCGCCAGGCCCTGCTCGAGCAAATCCAGCAGTTGCGGCCCCAGGCTCGGCAGCGTGATGTTCTGCGATGCCACCGCGCCAACGCCTGGGCGCAGCCAAGGACAGCGGGCACCCACGGCAATGCTCGAAGAGCTGATCGCAATACCCAACTGGCCGGTCTCGGCACACCGGGCGACAACGGAAAAAGTCATGGCGTGCTCCTCAATCGAGTACCGAAGGGTCGGCGTCGATCATCAACTGCTTCATTTCTTCAAAATGCCGGACCGAGAAATCCACAATCCCTTCCCAACCGCGCGCGGTTTTCTCCGCCACGTCATCGGAAAGCACCCGCAGCGGCTGCCCGGTGGACCAGGCCGTCACGAGGATCTGGCAGGCACGCTCCAGGGTCCAGATATCATCGAAGGCCTCGCCGATGGACGTCGCCGTGACCATCACGCCGTGGTTGCCCATCAGCAGGCGGCGCTTGCCGTCAAGCAGCCCGGCCAGGCGTGCGCCTTCGGCCTCGGTGTCGGCCATGCCGCCGTAGAGTTCATCCACCGCCACGCGGTTGAAATAACGCGCGGTGTTCTGGTCGATCGGCGGGATGTGCGGCGTGGCCAGGCACGCCACGGCCGTGGTGTACACCGGGTGCAAATGCAGCACCGCGCGGGTTTGTGGCAACAGCCGGTGGATCTGCCCGTGGATCGACCAGGCGGTGGCGTCCACATTCGGGTGATCGGCGCAGGCGCTGTCATCGGCGTTCAGCAGCAACAGGTCACTGGCACGGATACGCGAGAAGTGCTTCCACTTCGGGTTGAGCAAAAACTGTTTGCCATCGGCCGATACGGCAGCGCTGAAGTGGTTGGCCACCGCCTCGTGCATGCCCAGGTGGGCGATGATGCGAAAGGTCGCCGCCAGGTCGATGCGCGTCTGTTCTTCGTGGGATAACGCCATGAATCGGTCTCCGCAGGACGCGGCCGCACAGCGGCGGCCGCGTGATTGGGTTACTTGGGCATCAGCGCCGCGAGGTCGGCATCGGTCGGTGCTTCGAAGTTGTACTTCTTCAGCAAGGCCGCGTACTCAGGCGTGGCGCGGTATTTTGCCAGGCCGTCGAGCAAGGCCTGCTTGACCGTGTCATTGCCCTTCTTCACACCAAAGCCATTGAGCACCGGGTAGATCAACGTGTCGGACGAAATCACCACGCGGTTGCCCAACTTGTCGATCACCCCACGGGCCACGGCGGCGTCGGTGATCTGCGCTTCAACCGCGTGCGCCAGCAGGGCCTGGGTGGTCTGCGGGTCGGTGCTGTATTCGCTGATCTGGATCGGCTTCAAGCCCTTGGCCACGCAGTACTCCGTCGACAGTTTGTTCATCTGCGCCAGCCACGAGGTGGCGCCCATGGAGCCGATCTTGTGGCCGCAGAACTCTTCCGGGGTCTTGGGCTGGAAGGCGCTGTCCTTGAGGGTCAGGATCGACTCGCCGCTCTTCAGGTAAGGGATCATGTCGATGACCTTGACCCGCTCCGCCGTGATGTACATCGACGAGTTGGTCACATCGAAACGCCCGGCCTGCAGGCCGGTGATCAAGTTGGGAAAGCGTGTGTCGAGGGTCTCGACCTTGCGGCCCATGACCTTGCCCAGGCCGTCCATGAACTCGATATCGAAGCCCGCCGGCTTGTTGTTGTCCATGTATTCATAGGGAAAGAACGTGACATCGGAGCCGGCGACAATCGTGCCGTCTTTCTGGAAGGCCGAAGCCGCCAACGAAGTCATCGCAACCGCAGCACCCAACAGGCACACGGCAAGGGGGCGAACACTTTTACGAAACGCTGTCATGGTCATTACCTGCAAGGTCTTGGGGGGTGGTTAGGCAGTGGCGGTATCTTGTCCGGCCTGTTGCACGAAGAACGACGCGCCGCGAGGCTTCTGCGGCAAACGCATGTGGTTGCTGGTGGAGCGCACCAGGCCACTTTCGGCACCGGCCACGAGCAGGCCGGCATGAATGCTGGGCAATGGGTTTTCGCCGAATGGCAGCGCGTCTTCAGCGGCGTAGACACTGATGAACAGCGTGCGCGGCAGTTCGGTCTCGTTAGGGCTGGATGCATGCAACAGCCGCGTGTGCATAAAGCACACGGAACCGGCCGGGCCGTAGCAGGCGACCGGTTGCTGGCAGTGCTCTTCAACCACCGCGTCGTCCACCGAACCGGTGAAACGCTGGTTCTGCCAGTGCGACCACAGCGGGCCTTTGTGGCTGCCGGGGATCACATTCAGCGGGCCGTTCTGCGGGGTCACTTCGCTGACCATCAGCAAGGCCGTGACGATGTCGTCATTGCTGTGCGGCGTGAACAGAAAGTCCTGGTGCCACTTCACCTGGGTCGCGGTGTGCGGCAGTTTCGAGTTGATCTTGCTGTGGTGAAACCGCGCACCACTGGCGCCGACCAGCTGCGCGGAAATCGCTGCCATCCGCGAGTGCAACGCCACGCGCTCATAAACCGGGGAAATCTCGGTAGGCGAACTCACCCGGCGCAGCGAAGGATGATCCGCGCGGTGGTCGCCCTCCAGGTCGAACCGCGCGCGGCCATCCACGGTGGCGCCCCAGCCCTGGTCATGGCTGCGGCTCTCTTCTACCCACTGGTCGAAGTCATGCTGCAGCGCGGCCACTTCATCCGCCGACAACACGCCTTCTACCACCAGGAACCCGTCGCGCTGGAATTGTTCGATGTGTGCTTGCTCGATCATTTTAGTGTTTCCTGAACGTTAAAGAGATCACGCCAGCGAGACGTCCTTGAGGAACGCCTCCACGCGTGGGTTATGGCCGCTGCGCAAGGCATCGGGCGTGTCGTCGCAGACCACGCGCCCCTTCTCCATGAACACGATGCGGTCGGAGACCTTGAAGGCGAAATTCATCTCGTGGGTGACGATCACCATGGTGATGCCCTCCTCGGCCAAGGCCTCGATGACCTGCAGCACTTCGTTGACTTTTTCCGGGTCGAGCGCCGAGGTGGGCTCGTCGAACAGCATGATCTGCGGGCGCATCATCAAGGCGCGGGCGATGGCCACGCGTTGCTGCTGGCCACCGGACAACTGGTGCGGGTACTTCCAGGCGTGATCGAGCATGCCGACCTTGTGCAGCAGCGCGTAGGCCTGCTGCTTGAGTTCGGAGGTCGCGCCCAGGCGGTGGTATTTGGGCGCCATCAGCAGGTTGTCGAGCACGCTCAAATGCGGGAACAGGTTGAAGCTCTGGAACACCATGCCGATGTTCAGGCGATGCTCGGCGTGCTCGATGTACTGGGGTTTCTGCGCGCCGACTTTGTTCAAGTGAATGAACGGCTGGCCATTGATCTGGATCTCGCCGTTGTCCAGTTGCTCGAGGCCGTTGAGCAGGCGGATCAGCGTGGTCTTGCCGGAGCCGGACGGCCCGATCACCGACACCACTTCACCCGGCTGGATCTGCAGGTTGACCGAGCCCAGCACCTCGATGTCGTTATAGGCCTTGTGCAACCGCGTGGCTTGCAGCGCGGCGGCGCCGGTGCTGGCCGGGCGCTGCAAGGCGACGCGTTGTTGCGTGGCCAGGGCCAGCACCGCCGCATCCGGCACGCGGGAGACATTGCGTTGGTTGACGTCGAGAAAACGCTCCAGGCGTTTGAGCAGGAAGTCGAACACCGTGACGATAAACACATAGAAGAACGCCACCGCCGCCATGGTCTCGATCACCAGGAAGTTCTGCGAATACAGGCGCTGGCCGACCATCAGGATTTCGGTCAGCGAGATCACCGACACCAGCGAAGTGAGCTTGACGATGGAGATGTATTCGTTGGCCAGCGACGGCAACGCCACCCGCAGCGCCTGCGGGATGACCACGCGCCACTGGGTGCCGAAAAACCTCAAGCCCAGCGCCCGCGCCGCTTCGCCCTGGCCCTTGGGAATCGAGAGCAAACCGCCGCGATGGATCTCGGCCACATACGCCGTTTCGCAGATCACCAGCGCCAGCAGGCCGGACCAGAACGGGTCGGCCAGAATCGCCGAGGTGCCCGGCAGCGCCTGGGGCAGGTTGTAGATGAAGATCAGCAGCACCAGCAGCGGCAAGCTGCGGAACAGCCAGATATAGCCACGCGCGGGAACACTCAGCAACGGGTGCCGGGATTGCTTGGCCAGCGCCAGCAGAAAGCCCAGTGTGATACTCAAGACCCACGTCAGGGTACTCAGCTTGATCACCGTCCACGTCGCGCGCCAGAACTCGGCATCGCCCAGCAAACCAAACATGTAATTCCAGTCGAATGTCATCGTCGCTGTGCCCTGCAAAAAAAAAAGAAGTTGATCTGCATCGATGGGATGAGAGTCGTGGCGGGAGGTGGTCAGGGTCAATTCGTAAAAGCCGGGGCACTGGGTAGGCAGAGCCTATGCAGCCCCGCAAGCCAGCCAGATCAACTGCAGGAGGCGGCTTGCCGGCGATAGCGATCTGTCACTCAATGAATCGACCGCTGCGCACCAGCCTCTCGGGCAAGCCAGCGCCTGCAGATGCGCGCTGCCCAGGCACTGGCCAAAACGGTGCACGCCTGAATGCAGGGCGCGGCACACGCGACCTTTTGGTGCAACCTCAGCTCACACCACTCAGCACCCGCACCGCGTGTGGGTCAAAAAAGCTCGGCGGGGCCATGCCGGGGATGTATTGGTCGGAGACAAACATGCGGCAGCGCTCGGCAAACGCCGACACCACGCGCGACAGCTGGGTGTTGCTGGCCGTGGCATAGCCCAGCCGCATCGGCCGATGTGCACCGGCCAGGCGCAGGCGGATCACGCGCTTGCCGTCCTGGGACATATTGGATTTGGGCCGCGCATTCGCGAAGGAATAGCCGATCCCGTTGCCGACCATGGCGCGCACTGTTTCGAGGTTGGTGGAGCGCATGATGATGTTCGGCGTGGTGCCCGCCTGGATAAACAGGCTGAGGAAATAGTCGCGGCTCCACGGCGTATCCAGCAGCACCACCGGGTACGCCTCAAGGTCCTGCATGCTCACGGCCGGCAAGCTCGCCAGCGGGTGATACTCGCCGACCATCACATACGGCGGCAGCTGCGCCAGGGGTTGGAAGTCGATATCCGGGCTGGTCACCAGGTCATAGGTCAGGGCGATGTCCAGCTCGCCGCTGCGCAGTTTTTCCAGTAATTCCTCGTGGTTGCCTTCGGCCTGGGTCAGGCGCACGCCGGGAAACGCGCGGCCAAAACCAAACACCAGTTCCGGCGTGATCATCGGCGCCAGCGACTCCAGGCAGCCCACCCGCAACGGCCCGCGCACCGTGTTCAATGACTCCGAGGCGATGGTGTAGAGGTTGGTCATCTGTTCCAGGATCAGCTTGGCTTCCTGCATCACCAGGCGCCCCACCGCCGTCAGCGAAATGCCCTGGGCGTGATGCCGGACAAACAGCTGGATGCCCAGCTCGGCCTCCATATGGGTGATCGCCGCCGAGATCGACGGCGACGACACGTGAATGCGTTCAGCTGCAGCACTGATGCTGCCCGCCTCTCCCGACGCGACGAAATACTCCAGTTGACGCTGAGTAATACGACTGAGCATTACGCCTGCCCCTCAACAATGACTGTACGGGCAGCGTTGCAGGGTTCGTGCCGGGTCCGCCGCGAACCGATGAGGGGCACAGGCTTCGGTTTTTCCTAAGCACTACCCCGCGCAAATGCTGGTTTCGCCGGAGCCGGGGCGGTGTGAAGCTGGATTCATCCCGCTTCCCACGAGTTGCCGTTATGCCTACCCACACCCGCATCCGCATGTTCAACACCCGGCAGACCTACCCCAACCAGGCCCTGGACAACGACCTGTGCCAGGCGGTCCGCGCCGGCAACACCATTTATGTGCGCGGCCAGATCGGCACCGATTTCGACGGCAACCTGGTCGGCCTCGGCGACCCGCGTGCCCAGGCCGAGCAGGCGATGAAAAACGTCAAGCAACTGCTGGAAGAGGCAGGCTCCGACCTCTCGCACATCGTCAAGACCACCACCTATTTGATCGACCCGCGCTATCGCGAGCCGGTGTACCAGGAGGTCGGCAAGTGGCTCAAAGGCGTGTTCCCGATTTCCACCGGGCTGGTGATTTCCGGGTTGGGCCAGCCGGAATGGTTGATGGAAATCGACGTGATCGCCGTCGTGCCGGATGACTGGACCGTATGAAAGCGGTGATCGCCCGCCAGCCCGGCGGACCGCAGGTGCTGCAATCCGTCGAGCGCCCGCTGCCGGATGTGCAAGCCGGTGAGGTGCTGATCCGCGTCACGGCTGCCGGCGTCAATCGGCCCGACCTGATGCAACGCAGCGGCGCGCCGATTCCGGCAGGCGTCACCGATGTGCTGGGCCTCGAGGCGGCAGGCATCGTGGTCGCGGTAGGCAGTGGCGTGGATGAGTTCGCGATCGGCGATCGCGTGATGGCCTTGCTCAACGGCGGCGGCTACGCCGAGTACTGCGTGGCCCACGCGGCGCACTGCTTGCCGGTGCCTGCGGGGTTGTCGCTGCTCGATGCCGCCGGGGTGCCGGAAGCGGCCTTTGCCGTGTGGCACAACCTGTTTGAACTGGGGCGCTTGCGCAGCGGCGACAGTGTGCTGATCCACGGCGCCGCCAGCGGTGTCGGCAGCTTCGCCGTGCAGTGCGCGCATGCCGCCGGTGCGCGGGTGATCGCCACGGCCGGCGGCCCGCACAAGGTCGCGATGCTGCAAACGCTCGGCGTGTGGCGCGCGGTTGACCGCCACCTTGAAGACTTCGTCGAGGCGGTGCACGACTGCACCGACGGCCGTGGCGTCGACGTGGCGCTGGATAACGTCGGCGGGCCCTATGTGGCGCGCAACCTGGCGGCCATGGCCATGGGCGGGCGGCACGTGAGTTTGTCGTTCCTGCAAGGCGCCCATATCGACTTGGATTTGCAGGTGCTGATGCGCAAGAACCTCAGCCTGACGTCCTCCACCCTGCGCCCGAAAAGCCACGCCGAAAAAGCCCGCCTGGCGGCGTGCATCCGCTCACGCTTGTTGCCGTGGCTGGCCGCCGGCGTGGTGCGCCCGCAGATCCACGCGCGCATGCCGCTGGCGCAAGCCGCCGAGGCGCACCGCCTGCTGGAAGCCAACGCCAATGTCGGCAAAGTCGTGCTGACCGTCGCTGAATAACCTGGAGCCCTTCATGACCCACCGCGTGTTTTTCCTCAATGGGCCCAACGCCAACCTCTACGGGCTGGATAAAAACGGCACCTACGGCCGCGAGAGCTTCGCCAGCATCCAGGCGCGCTGCGAGCGCCACGCCGCCGGGCTGGGCCTGAGCCTGGACTTTCGCCAGAGCAACCACGAAGGCGTGCTGGTGGACTGGATTCAAGCGGCACGCCTTGACGCCGACGCCGTGGTAATCAACGCCGCCGGGCTCAGCTACAGCTCGGTGCCGATCCTCGACGCGCTGCTGGCCTTCGACGGCCCGATCATCGAAGCGCACATGAGCAACCTCTGGAAGCGCGAGAGCTTCCGGCACCACTCCTACGTCTCCAAAGCCGCCACCGGCGTGATCGCAGGGCTGGGCGCACTCGGTTACGAACTGGCACTCACCGCCGTGGCGGCATTGCTACAAGAAACCACCACCAGCGCCCACAGCTGAAACTCGGTGATGCCTACACACCTCTTACCTCCCAGGAACCGCCCATGTCAGTAGAAACCATCAACACCCTGGTCGTCGGCGCAGGCCAGGCCGGCGTCGCCATGAGCGAACACCTGTCCCTCATGGGCGTGCCCCACATCGTCCTCGAACGCCACCGCATCGCCGAACGCTGGCGCTCCGAGCGCTGGGATTCTCTCGTCGCCAACGGCCCCGCCTGGCACGACCGCTTCCCCGGCCTCACCTTCGAAGGCCTCTCCCCTGAAGCCTTCCCGCCCAAGGAGCGCATGGCCGACTACTTCGAAGCCTACGTGGATAAGCTGCAAGCTCCCGTGCGCACCGGTGTAGAAGTCCAGCAAGTGGAACGCCACATCGGCCGCCCCGGCTTCAAAGTCACCACCTCGGCCGGCGTGTTTGAAGCCGCCAACGTGGTCGCCGCCACCGGCCCGTTCCAGCGCCCCTCTATCCCCAACATCGTGCCTGCCAGCGCACCGATTCACCAACTGCACTCCTCCACCTACAAGAACCCCGGCCAACTGCCCGAAGGTGGCGTACTGGTGGTCGGCGCCGGCGCCTCCGGTTCGCAAATCGCCGAAGAACTGCAAAAGGCCGGCAAAACCGTATACCTCTCGGTCGGCGAACATTACCGCCCGCCGCGCGCCTACCGCAGCCGCGACTATTGCTGGTGGCTGGGTGCGCTGGGCTTGTGGGACGAAGTCAAAATCCAGCCGAAGAAAAAGCACGTGGCCTTTGCCGTCAGTGGCTACGAAGGCGGCAAGACTGTCGACTTCCGCCGCCTCGCGCACCAAGGCATCCGGTTGGTCGGCGTCACCCAGGATTGGCAGGACGGCGTCATGACCTTTCAACCTGGGCTCGCCGAAAACGTCGCCGAAGGCGACCGCGCCTACTTCGATGTACTGCGCGACGCGGATGCCTACATCGAGGCGAACGGGTTGCCGTTCCCCCTGGAGCCTGAAGCCTGGGAACTGCTGCCCGACCCTGAGTGCTTGGTGAACCCCATCCTCAGCCTGGATCTGGCGAAGGCCGGCATCACCACCATCCTCTGGGCCACCGGTTTCAGTTTCGATTTCAGCTGGCTGAAGGTCGATGCGTTCGACGAAAAAGGCGAGCCCTTCCACAAACGTGGGATCTCGGCGGAAAGCGGCATCTACTTCCTGGGCCTGCCCAACCTGGTCAACCGCGCGTCATCGTTCATCTACGGCGTGTGGCACGACGCGAAATACGTCGCCGACCACATCGTGCTGCAAAACGACTACAAGTCCTACAAGAAACCCGAGTGAGGCGGCCAACTACTTTCACACACCTCGGCGCGCCCCTGGGACGCGCCGAAAAACCACACTCCCCACAACCACCGCCGCTCCCCTGTAGGAGCTGTCGAGCCCCAGCGAGGCTGCGAAGACGCCCGCACAGACAATAAAAATCTCACGCCCCCAGCACCCCACTTTGCGTAAACTGCGCCCCTTACTTGATCAGGACAACACCGCCCAGGAGGGGTAACGCTTGAAACTGCTCAACACCGACACACCCATCACCCGACTCACACTCAAAGACCAACTGACGGTTGACCCCTACAAGGCCTTGGCGCTGCTGGAAACACTCCTGCTGTTTTTTGCCGTGATGGCCCTGGTGCTGTTCGTCGCACACCGTGTCGGTATTACCGACACCTTCAAGAGCGCCCTCCTCTACAGCGGCACCTTCGGCGCATCCATCGGCATGGCGTTCAATATGTACCGCGAGGCCGCCCTGTCGGACTGGACCTTCGCCGCCCCCGTCAGCCCCATCGCGCTGCAAAACGCCATGCTCAGCTTGAAGTATTCCGAGCGACAGCCAGGTGTGTACGGCCCCAAAAAACCCATGTTCACGCTGTTGCATCGCTGCGATTCGGAAAGAATCACAGTGACGACCCTGAACGATAAAACGCACTTCACCGGCCCCGCCAACAAACTCAAAGCACTGTCGGCAATGCCCCTCACTGATACACCCGACGCGCAGTGAGGACATGTCCTACAGCAAGCTTCAGCAGCTTGCCCCATTGCCTACAGTTACGTCAGAATCCGCCGGCTTGTGCGCTTGAGTGGGCGTCTCTAAGGTGGTTCGGTCGCTGAAAACTCAGTGATCGGGTTTAGTAGCCCGCGTGACAACATAAAGTGCATGAGCCTCATCAATCAGATGTTCTTGTCTGTGCTTGATGGTGGCTGTACGCAGGGCGCCCTCGGGCGCGCCGGCTTTGTGTGTTTCCCCGGTCTACTAACCTGCGTACAGCCGCCACCCTCTCGTTTAGTAGCGAAAAGGTGTTGGCCCTAATCAGGTACAACACACATGTTCAAAGTCACGCCCAACCCTCCGAACGAGCCGGACCTGAAATTTAACCAGGCTGCGCATCGTGCAATCGATCACTACCTCAATCCAAAAACTGCCCCACCTGTGGCCCCCCTCGGCCTATTCACCGTCGCCGCCAACGCCAGCAACGAAACCCTGATCACCAACAGCTACGAAACCTTCTCCTCGGTAACCGCGTTGCTGCTCGACCTGTCAGAGGACTTGACCGGCAAACAGCGGGACGTGGTCCTGGCGATTCACCAATTGAGTGAGTTGGGGGTGCTGTTGATGGATCGGCTGATGGAGCGGGAGTCGGCTGTAGCAGGCGGGTAAGCGTTCAGTTTTAGTACCCCCAAAAAAATCGCCGAGTCGTCGTGATTGCTACACGACGAATCGGCGATTGTGCGACTGAGCGGCTTTGTGGAAGGCATGAATAGACAAGGTATGTATTGGCCGAGCAGCCAGTCATGCCCGATGGCTTCCGATCCCTCCCCCCGCCCGTGAATGATCAGGGCGCACCACCCGCCATTCTCAGCAACTGAGAAAACTGGTAGATCGCGAGGTGGATGTCATCCCTCGTATCACCATCTCACGCCTCGACCGTTTCCAACTCGGCCCTGAGGGATTCGATGCGCCTCTCGATCTCCGCAATTTCCGCCGGCCCGCATTGCGACGCGATCGCTGCCCATTTTTCATGTGGGATTTGCTGTTGGATGGAAAGGGCTGATCGGGCTTGCGTGAGTAGTGTTGGGAGTCTGCTCATTGAGTTCCGGGCTGAGGAGAAGGAAGGGTCAGCGATTTTAGCTGTGTTGACGTCGGGGTTCGGCCAATTGCTGCTCTTCACGACAGGCAGTAATCGGCCAATAGTGGACGCTAGAATTTGCCAAAATTCAGACTTACTATTGATGCGTCTACAGTCTAACGAGAAAAAAGCCCGGAAATTTATTTATATAAGATTAGTCACCAGCCGAAGACTAATTTAAAATCTGAAACTATGTGTCGACTCAATGGGCATTCATTCAAGCAAGATGAGCTGGATGGACTTCGCACAAACTAAACTCACTCATCTTTGGATCGAAGTGCAGCTAGACTCATTTCTCTTCGCCTAGTATCTACCTCGCTCACAATTCGTTCAAAAAGCTTTGTCAGCTCACCGTGATCTGACGTTTTCTTGTATGGCACTATGAATATTCGCCGAAGATCTTTGTTAATTTGAACAAATGTTTCTGACTGATTACCCGCTAAAAAGATATAGTGGGGGCGGGCTTGGGGTAGGTGGTGTGCGTAATTCTCAATTATCTGAGAAATGGCCGGATCTGCAAGTGAAAATCCCACAAAGATCACGGTATGTGTTAACAGAATAGTTTCGATAAACTTAGAATATGCCCAGTTCCCATAGGCTTTGTCAGAGTATTCCTTTTTTGTAAATATCATGCTATCAAGATCGTCGATTGATCCGTGAATTTTTATGATGTATTCGTCGGAATCTCTGAAGGCGTGAAGAGCATTCGAATCCAATCGTTTGAGAATTCTTGGATTGTGGGTTGAATCTGAGTTGACCTCATCCCATGCCTTTTCCAAAAATAAATCAAAATTGGTAGTTAAAATAATTCTCTGCTTTAGCTGCATAATCAGCTTTTGGAGAGGACTAGGCTGCGCACGTTGATTGTATTCCGTAGTTAGCGCTAATTCCCAAGCTTTATCACCCAAACCTCTGCTAATCATCTCGCACGCCATTAGGTAATCGGCATTTTTGATTAGATCAAGAGCTTGTTTCTTAATAGCGCGATCGGTTAGTTTTTCTGCATTTTCTTTCAAAAATGCATCCCACACTTTCAGCCTACCCCCGTTGCGAGTAGTCACGCCCGCGCTGACCCCTGCTCCAACAAAGATCACTGTTCGTCGTTCAGCTAGATCATTTATAAGGTCGGGATTGATGACAGTCATTTTTGAGCCGCCAACAGATCAATATTCTCAAAAAACCTTGCTGCTAAAGCCTGATAGATTTCCCGCGCTTGTTTTCTAGAAACTGTAAAACTACCTTTTGCCTTTACACTTATCATAGGCTGATGAAGCGTTTGAGATTTTGGAGCAAGGCTTGCTAGATGCTTAATTTCCCCGAGATGAGGGTTCATAGAGGATGGGTAAAAAGTATTCAACTGCTGCTTCACTACCGCGGGTAGTTTTTTACTAATTTCCTCGTAAGCTTCTACAATTCTCGCATTCCCATCGCGACTACGCTCTTTATGTTGTTGAGTAACATAGCCTACGAATTTCAAATTCTTCTTGGAAAAGCTAGGTACCTCCGATGGAAATTCGGAATTAGATAAGCCGTAAGCCAAGTCTTTTTCCCAGAGTTTTACAGCCTCGCCAATATTTTTTAGCGCCCAACTTGAAAATATATCGATTGCCATGGGTACAACGAAATAGTCTACTGCAAGTAATATCGCGCGATTGATTGCGCCAAGCGAAGGACCCATATCAAAAAATATGTAATCGTAACTTTTTCTAGCCTGAAGAATTACATTGTGAAATACAAGGGTAGTTCTAAGCCCTCTAATTCCACCAGCTTTAGCCTCTCGCCAATCCTGTGCGAGCAAGTCTTCATGTAGCGCTAATCGAGGATCCCCAATAATAACATCGATGCCGAATTCTTTTATATGTCTGATCGGCAGATTTGGATTGTATCCTTTACCTAACGATAAAGGGCGAATCACGCTAAATATTGTCTCGGGTTCGGCCAGCTTTTTTGAGCCCTCATTGTAATACGCGGATATAAAATCTTCATCAGGCAAGACGTACTGACTTAAATTGCACTGTGGGTCAGCGTCTATAATCAGGACTTTCATATTATGGTTCAATGAGAGTTCTGCGGCCAAGTTAGCGACTAAAGTGGTTTTTCCGACTCCACCTTTGTTATTGAAGAAACACACTGTTTTGGCTTCTAAAGCATTTTTTTGTCGCTGTGATGGCTTTGCCATTGTGATGTCCTTAGCGTTGGTACGTTCTATGTATCACAGCCTGCGTCTCAGATGAATAGTCAGGGTGCTTCAAGCGTCTTTCTCACGGGGCAGTCGAGAGCGAATCTACTTTCCTAATTCCGTATGCCCATTTTTTGACAAGGAGCTGCTACCTCTGAAAGGCAGCAAGCGAACCACTGAATAGACCCTGGTTCCGTAGATACCGTCAAGCCTCCATGGAGGCCGGCTAAGCCACTGAGGACAGTCCGCTTTTGGCCGAAAGCAGCCAGTCACAAGCAAGCAACATCGCCCCTAGCCGCCCTGGTAGCAGAAAGCCCGCAATGCACGATTCCTTTCACCCTAAACCCAATCGACAACACCAGATCAGCACCCAAAACATTAGAATGCCGCCCTCCCCAACCACAAGGACGTAGGCAGCATGATAAAACAACGCTTCTCCCTAGCCCTCAGCCTCCTATGGCGCACCTACCTGGCGTATTTCATCTACTCCGTACTATTCAGCCTGGCGCTGGGGTTCACGATCGGTGCTGAATTGCTTGCCAGCCGGGATTTTCTGCGGTTCGGACCGCCGTTCACGCTCGGTTTGTTTGCGCTGTTGATCGCCGTCCTGGAACTCGGAGGTCGCGTCAATGTGCTGCAGGCCGTGTTCGGTACGCGGTTGAAGCGTACACAGGCTCACTGGCGGACCTATGTGCTTCAGTTGTCATTGCTACTGATTGCCCTGGCACTCTTGAATGCCTTGTTCGCACTCTTCGCTCCGTTTGAGGTTTGGGTCTACTACAAAGTCTATGGCGCCCCGTTGCTGTTTGCCGTTGGCATCTTTGTGCTGGGTTGGGCGCAAACGCCCTCCACCGCTGAAACGATCGCGGCACACGCAGAAGAGTCATCACCAACAAATGCTGCACCTAAGTGGCCATAAACTAAGGGCTTTGGGCTTCAGGGTTTGACCCCGAATCCCTTCGCCGATTTTTCATACCTGCGCCTGGCCCGTTCTCCGCTACGCTTTTCCACATTCACTTCCCCGGTGAGCGGGATAGTTGGTAGTGGAAACGAAAGAAACTGGGTGTGATGACTCAATCGAGAACGGCCTATGGACATTACGATCTGTCGCAAGCGTGGTTTTTTTGATAGCGCCCATGGGCGCCGTGTCCCCCTGCTGGTGCTCTTTAACGGCGCGGTTGTCGGCCGTGTTGCAACCGGTGAAGTCTTAGCGCTGACACTGGCGGATGTGGTCGGCACGTTGCAAGTCGGTCTCCTTGACGACAGGAAACCGTCTCGCAGTGGGGATGTGCCTGAGGGCGTTTTCTCTGTCAGTCAGGGCATCAGTATTTCCCCGAGCCCACAGGTTCAGGCTTTTTCGGTAAAGACCCGCAGTTGGGTGTTCTTTGATGTTTTTGATTGGGTGTATTTTCGGCCACTGGGGCGCTGGGTGTTCGCGGTCCAGAAAGAAGCCACCTAGCGGACCCTGAATCAGGCTCCGCTCGGGCTTCTCTGCCGCGACGCCCTCTCAGCCCCGCTTCGGCAGCTTCCAATTCGGTCGAATGAAGTGGCAGGTATAGCCATTGGGAATCCGCTCCAGGTAATCCTGATGCTCGGGCTCCGCCTCCCAAAACGGGCCTGCTGGCTCGATCTCTGTCACCACCCTTCCCGGCCACAGCTTCGACGCGTCTACATCCGCCGCCGTATCTTCCGCAATATCGCGCTGCTGTTCGCTCAGGTAATAAATCGCTGACCGATAGCTCGGGCCGAGGTCATTGCCCTGCCGGTTAGGCGTGCTCGGGTCATGGATCTGGAAAAAGAACTCAAGGATCTGCCGGTAACTGATCACCGCCGGGTCAAACACGATTTCAATCGCTTCGGCATGGTTGCCGTGGTTGCGGTAGGTGGCGTTCGGCACGTCGCCGCCGGTGTAGCCGACGCGTGTTTGCAGCACGCCGGGGTAGCGTCGCAACAGGTCTTGCATGCCCCAGAAGCAGCCGCCGGCAAGGATGGCGGTTTCGGTTGGGTTGGTCATGGTCTGTCCTTCCGCTCAATGGATACAGGGATAGTTATGGGGCTGGGTTGGCCAATAGCAAGTTGAACGGTGGATTGCCCGAATCAGCCCGCGCGCCTGGCACTGACAGACAACCACTAATGCCGAAGCTTGCGCATTATCTGCAAGACCAACGGTTTCACATATTTCTCACCGGGGTCCGTTTCGGGTGGGTCGTCGCTGCGCCGCCACTCGCCCTGATCGAACGCCTGATACAGCGAAAACGCAGGCTGCGGCAGGTCACGGGACATGCCCACGTTAACGATGGCGCCGATGAGCCCGTTGAGCACGCCGTCGCAGAACGCATAGGTCAAAGTGCCCTGGAGATAGCGCTCGGCAACGCTGATGGACAGGCCGTTCAGCAGCGCTTGCGGTGTCACGCCGAATTTCTCGCATGGGTCGGCCAGGTCATCCAGGGTCAAGCCGCTGGCTTCGGCTTGTGCCAAGAGCCTGTTGAGTTCGGTCTCCGGTAATACGCCGCGTGTGAGCAGATTCACCGCGGCGCCGGCGGGTGTGCGGGGCTCACTCATAAAATTTGCCAGCGAATAATATCGCCGCGCAGCGTTGCCACACATTGGGTACCGTTGTTTGCGTTTGGGCAAGCCCGGCGCTGGCCTCTGCCCACGCGGTTGCCGCCTCGAAAAACGCATCGACAGAGCGGTTTTCCCAACCTAGTGCGCCGGGCCCATAGGGCGATGAAGGCGAGGCCTTTTCGATCTCGCGCTCGTGGGCGAAATCGGTACCGAGCGCCTCGATAAAACGGATGAACGACGGTTCATCGCTGACGTGCGTCAACAACTCATGAAGGTCCACAGGGCTAGGCATAGGGTTCCAGGCTAGGTGTAACGAGTCGACGCATGCTGCCGCACGGTATCGTCAACGGTCAACGTCGGCGGTGTTGGCCGCTTTTTTGTGGCCAGCCGGGGATGCATTGCGGCAGGTTTCAGGTAATGATGCGCCACCCGAATCAAGGACGATAACAACAATGAAAACTGCACTGCGCGCCCTGTTCCTGCTGTGCCTGGCCACTCCCGCCGTGGCCGCCGAAAGCCCTGTGGGCTTGCGGACTGCCACCCTGGCGGATGCGAAAAACACTCGCCCACTCGAGCTGGTCGTCTGGTACCCCGCCAGCACCTCGGCCACACCTGAGCTGATCGCCGACAACGCGGTGTTCGTCGGCGCGCTCGCCGTCCCCGACGCGCCGCCCGCTGCTGGAGAGCATCCGCTGGTGGTGCTGTCCCACGGGTACGGTGGCAACTGGCTCAATCAGGTATGGCTGGCGAGTGCGTTGGCGCATCAGGGCTTCATCGTGGCGGCGGTCAACCACCCTGGCACCACCAGCAAGGACCGCAGCCCGCGAGCCGCCGCGCAGTTGTGGCAACGCCCGGCCGACCTGAGCCGTGCTATCGATGCGGTGCTGGCTCAACCGACGCAGTTTGGCGCGGTGGCAAAGACGCGGATTGCCGCTGTGGGCCATTCCCTCGGCGGCTGGACCGTGCTGGAAATCGCCGGCGCACGCTTCGACCCCGACCTGTTCAGCCGCGACTGCAGCGCACACCCCAAGCTCGGCGGTTGCATTGGCTACCAGCAGATGAACCCCGCCGGTACGCCTGCCGGCAAAGCCCAACTGGCGGCGGACTTGAGCGACACACGTGTCAGCGCCATTGTGTCCTTGGACCTGGGCCTGTCACGCGGCCTGACCGACGCCAGCCTGGCCGCGCTGCCGGTGCCGGCGCTGGTGATCGCGGGGGGCGTGCCGTCAGAGGATATGGACCCCAACCTGGAATCCGCTGCCATGGTCAAGCGCCTGCCAAAAGCATCGACGCAGTACGTGGAAATCGGCGACGCCACGCACTTCAGCTTCATGACGATCTGCAAGCCGGGCGGCATGGCGTTGATTGAAGAGGATTCACCGGGGGATGGCATGATCTGCCGCGACGGCGAGGGCGCACGGCCTCGGGCGCAGATTCAGCAGCAGGTGGTGGCGTTGATCAGTGAGTTCTTGGGACGTACAGCGCGCCAAAAAAGCCTCTGAAAAAATAATTGCATCACATGCGCGGCATGTTTGAACCGAGCCTTTGCTGATAACTGCCAAATGGCAGATCGGCGTTGACGCAGGACAAGCGTTTGGTGCGGGTGTGGAGGCTTATCGTGTCTTCCCTGTGGCGTTCAATAGTCGGGGATTAAGGGCCCGATTATTGGCGAAAGACACGGTGATTCAATGCACGGATCGGCGCTAAAAAGCGACCCAGGCAGCGGCTGGCTATTTTTAAACTGGTATCATCGCGGCCTGTATCCACCAGGTAAAAACCGATGAATCGCCAGAAAAAACTCCAGCAGCTGTTCAAGGCCAAGGCCAAGAAGGCCAGCGCCAAATTGGCGCCGAAAAGCAAGGACCGCTATATCAGCAAGGCGGATCGGGAAAAGCTGGCGGCCGAAGCGGCCCAGGAGCCCAGCCTTTCCCCCGAGGCGTGACTCAGCAACCGCTCAACGCCACCTGTGGCCGCTCGCCGGCAAAGAAAAACGGCCGCAGGCGCACGCCCACGCTATTGCCGATAAACGCCGCCACCAGCCACACCCAGCCATGCAGGCTGCCTGAGGCGATGCCGCTGAAGTACGCGCCGATGTTGCAGCCGTAGGCCAGGCGCGAGCCGTAGCCGAGCAGCAGGCCGCCGATCACTGCCGCGACCAGCGAGCGCGCCGGGATTTTCAGGCTGGGGGCAAAACGCCCGGCCAGGCCGGCAGCCAGCAGCGCACCGAGGACGATGCCGATGTCCATGACGCTGGTGATGTCTTCCCACACAGGCGCGGCCAGCGCCTTGGCGTTGCCCGGCATCTGCCAGAACGCCCAGCTGGCCACATCCACGCCCAATCCGCTTGCCACCTTGGCGCCCCACAATGCGAACGCCGAGGTAATCCCCCACGGCCGCCCGGCCAGTGCCAGGGTCGCGTAGTTGAGCAGCGCCAGGCCAATCGCGCCCCACACCAATGGCCACGGCCCGCGCAGGAAGCGGCGCAGGCCCTGGTGCTCGCTGGTCACGCCGGCTTCGAGTTGGCCATGACGGCGTTTTTCCAAGCGCACGGTGACAGCTGCAATCAGGCCGAACACGGCCAGGCTGAGGATCAAGGCCGGCACCACGCCGAAGCTCTTGACGATGGACACGGCCGGGAACGCCGGCAGTGCAAACCACCAGTCGACATGGTGCGTGGCGATCAACGAGCCACAAATGAAGAAGAACAGCGTCACCAGCATGCGCGCATTCCCGCCGCCCACGGTGAACAGCGTGCCGGACGCACACCCGCCGCCCAACTGCATGCCGATGCCGAAAATAAACGCACCGAACACCACGGAAACGCCCGCCGGCGCTACCAGCCCGACCACCGGCTGCCCGAACAACGTGCCCGCCCCCAGCGCCGGGAAGAACAGCAGCACCGCCACCGCAAGCATCACCATTTGCGCACGCAGGCCGGCGCCGCGCCGATCATTGATGAACACCCGCCAGGCCGAGGTAAAACCAAAGGCGGCGTGGTAGAGGGTCAGGCCCAGCGCCGCGCCGACCACCAGCAACAACACCTGGCGCGAGCCCACGCTGTTTTGCAGGAACAGGGCGCCAAGCACCAGGATGATAAAAGCCACCAACGGCGCAACAGGCGTGCGCGCGGGGGCGAGAGGGAGAGAACTGCTCATGGGGTATCTCGGTGTGAAGGGGTTGAATGCGAGGGAGACGAGTATAAACCCAGGGCACGCGGGGGGCGCGTTGTGCCTGACAGACTTTTTTGTGAGGAGCGATCGTCTTCTGTGGTGAGCGGGCTTGTTGTGGGGAGTGCTCATCTTTTGTGGTGAGCAGGCTTGTTGTGATGAGTGCTCATCTTTTGTGGTGAGTGGTCATCCCTTGTGGTGAGTGATCACCCTTTGTGGCGAGCGGGCTTGCCCCGGTACAAACCGGGGACATCGTTTACATTTCTAACCGGGGACATGGTTTACAGGCTAATACGCATGATCAGGAGGGAACTGATCATGCCCTGGAACCAAGAGTCCCCAGCCGACCCTCTGTGGCAAGCGATCATCCCTTGTGGTGAGCGGGCTTGCCCCGCGTTGGGCTGCGCAGCAGCCCCAATCCAGCAGAATGCGGTGTGTCAGTTACGACTCAGGGGATGGCTTTGGGGCCGCTACGCAGCCCAACGCGGGGCAAGCCCGCTCACCACAGGGAGCTCGCTCGCTACAACAAATCCATTCCCCACAGAGAAACTGCTCGCCCTCCCCCACCCCACATGAAAAAAATTTAATACAGCTAAACTGTACAGTTTTCCTGTACCCATGCTACGGTTTCAGCATGACTAAACCACCCGCCACCCCCTCATCGCATTCCGCCGCCACCCTGGCCGCCGAGCTGCGTATCTCCCTGGGCAAGCTGATCCGCCGCCTGCGCGAGCAAACCCATCCTGATGATTTCACCACCGCGCAAAAGTCCGTGCTGCTGCGCCTGGATCGCGATGGCCCGAGCACCGTTTCTGCCCTCGCCCGCGCCGAAAGCGTCAAGCCGCAGTCGATGCGCATCACCGTGGCCGGGCTGGAAGTGATGCAGGCCGTGAGCGGCAAGCCGGACCCAAGCGACGGCCGGCAGACGCTGATCAGTCTCACGCCGGGCTTTCGCAAACACCTGAGCGAAAACCGCGCGGCCAAAGACGATTGGCTGCTGCGCGCGCTGCAGGAACAACTGTCGCCCCAGGAACAAGACGAACTCGCCGCCGCGGTGAAACTGCTGGAGCGCCTCGCCGACTTTTGACTCCCCCTACCCGCTTGAGGAAATAGCATGGCTGTCACCTCGCTGGATGCAACAACCGCACTGATCATCGTGGACCTGCAACACGGCATCATCGGCTATCCCTTCATGCACCCGATCGGCGAGGTGGTGCAGTGCTCGCGCGCACTGCTCGATGCCTTCCGCGCGCGCGATTTGCCGGTGGTGCTGGTCAACGTCACAGGCTTTGCGCCAGGACGCACCGAGCGACCACGGCGCAGCGATGCCTTGCCGCCCGACTGGGCCGAGCTGATCCCCGAACTCAACCCACAACCCACTGACCTGCGAGTGACCAAACGCAGCTGGGGCGCGTTCGCCAATACCGACCTCGAGGCCCGTCTCAAGGCCCTCGGCGTTACGCAGGTGGTGGTCACCGGCGTGGCCACCGGCACCGGGGTCGAAGCCACCGCGCGCCAGGCCTATGAGCTGGGTTTCAACGTGACGCTCGCCATCGATGCAATGACCGATGCCAACCCCGAGGCCCACGCCTACAGCCTCCAGCACGTGTTCCCGCGCCTGGGCGAGTCGGGCACCACGCAGGCCATCATTGATCTGCTCGACACCCGGGGGAACGAATAACGCCATGAGTTTCCTCGGCACCTTCCGCTCCCTGCGCAGCCCCAACTACCGCATCTGGGCCGCCGGTGCGCTGGTCTCCAACATCGGCACCTGGATGCAGCGCACCGCCCAGGACTGGCTGGTGCTCACCCAGCTCACCCCGCACAACGCCGCCGCTGTCGGCATCGTCATGTCGCTGCAATTCGGGCCGCAATTGTTGTTGCTGCCATGGACCGGGTTCGCCGCCGACCACTACGACCAGCGCAAGCTGCTGATCGTCACCCAGGCAGTGATGGGCCTGCTGGCACTGACGCTGGGGGTGTTCACCATCACCGGGTTTGTCGAGCTGTGGCACGTGTACGTGTTTGCGTTCCTGTCCGGCTGCGCCTCGGCGTTCGATGCGCCCGTGCGGCAGATTTTCGTCGCGGAGCTGGTGGGCGAGAAGGATTTGTCCAACGCCATCGCGCTTAATTCCACCTCGTTCAATATGGCACGCATGATCGGTCCGGCGGTGGCCGGCCTGACCATCGCGTCGGTGGGCACCGGCTGGGCGTTCCTGCTCAATGGCAGCAGTTTTTTTGCGGTGCTGGCCTCGCTGTTCTTCCTGCGGGTGTCGGGGCAGCACGCCAAGGTGCGAGCCTTGCGCACCAAAGGCAGCCTCACCGAAGGCCTGCGCTATGTGTGGGCGCGGCCGGACTTGAAGGCGATTCTGCTGATGCTGTTTCTGATCGGCACCTTCGGCATGAATTTCCCGATTTTCATCTCGACCATGGCCGTGACCGCGTTTCATACCGATGCACGCGGCTACGGCCTGCTGACCTCGACCCTGGCCATCGGCACCATCGCCGGCGCACTGCTGGCCGCCGGTCGCGAACGGCCGCAGTTCAAGTCCCTGCTCAATGGCGCCGCGATCTTCGGCGTGGGCTGCACCCTGGCGGCCCTGGCGCCGAACTACTGGTTATTCGCGGTCGCGCTGGTGATCATCGGCGTCGGCGCGATGACCTTCAGCAACACCACCAACAGCCTGATGCAACTCACCACCGAACCGGCGATGCGCGGCCGCGTGATCGCCCTGCGCGTCGGCGTGGCCCTGGGCGGCACGCCCATCGGCGCGCCCATCGTCGGCTGGGTCGCCGACCACCTGGGGCCGCGCTGGGCGCTGGTGGTCGGCGCGGTGTCAGGCATCCTCGCGGTGGGGGTGGCGGTCTACACGATCAAGCGCCAGCTGGATCGGCCTGCCTCGATTACGTCCGCCCCACCGAGCCCGACACCGGGAGATTCCCCAACAACTTGAGCCCGGTGCTCTTCACGAACGTGTCGTAGTCCATCGGCTTCTGGATGCGGGTTTCGGCGTTGGGCAGCACGTAGGCCCAGGCACGCTGGCTGGAAGCGTCGTACACCAGCTTGAACAGGCGCGTCGGCACCCACACCCGGTTGTCGCCGATGGTGCCGTAGCCTGGGTCGAACAGCGGCCCGGTGAACACATACACATCGCCGCCGGCGCGCTTGGCGAATTTGCGCACGTCGGCTTCGACCTTGCTCCAGATCTTGCGGTTGTTGGTCGGGTCCTGCGGGACCATGTTCGACAGCGCGAAGGATTGCGCCATGGCGTGCGCGTTCGGCGCGTCGGCGGCAGGCGCCTGGTGGCCACGGTCGACGGCCGGGTGCTGGCTGCGGTAGTCGCTCAACTCCGCACGGCCACCTTTGGGAATACGCGGGTCGGGGTAGAACTGGTTGGTGCGTTCCTCGCCCTTGGCCTCCTGCAATTGCGCGGCGTTGAGGCGCTCGACCACCACCAGAGGGGTCTTGCTGGTTTGCGAGTACAGCACCGCAAAGGTGTCCGAACACAGCGCCAGCGGTTTCATCGCCGCCGGGACAGTCGCCGTGTTGATCGGATTTTTCGCCGGGAAAAGTTCTGCGCATCCGTCAAAAGAGGCGCGTTGTTCCGAAGGGGTGTAGGGGTTTGCGGGGGTGCGGGCATCAACGGTGGTGGAGAACAAAAACAGGGCAGACAGCCCGACTGCAATATTGCGTAGGTGCATGGGTAAATCTTCGAAAGGGAATAAAGCGGCAGGCTCCGGCGCGCGGAGCCAAGTGGATGATATTTCGAGGATTATGGACTAGCTAAAGTCAGATTAGTGCCCGACAGCCGCAGGTTTACCCGCTCCCCGCGCCCCCGGTTTGAAGGCATGGGCACGGGCCGCCCAAGTCAGCACCAGCGCCACCCCGATCAACCCCAGCATCGCCCACGGAAACGCCGCCACGCCCCAGCTCTCCAGCAACACACCCCCGACCACGCCGCTGCCGGCAATCGCGCTGTTCCAGGCCACCACGTTGAGTGACAGCGCCACGTCCGCGCCATCTCCCGCCGCATCGGCCAGGGCAGTCTGCAGCAAAGTCGCGGCGCCGCCGAAGCTCAGGCCCCAGACTGCCACGCCGAGGTAGATCACTGACGGCAGATTGCCCAGCAGGCCGAACACCACACTCACGCCGGCAAACAGCAGCAGGCTCGCCAGCACCGTGTTGCGCAGCAGCGGCTCGACCAGCCGGGCGGTGATCCAGATACCGGCCAACGCGGCGATGCCGAACACCAGCAACACCAGGTCCACGCGCTCGGCCAGGCCGGCCGGCGCCACGAACGGGGCGATGTAGGTGTAGAGGATGTTGTGAGCGAGCATCCAACTGATCACCACCGCCAGCACCGGCCGCACGCCCGGCGTGGTCAGCACCTTGCCCAGCGACACGCGTTGATGCGCGGGCTGGGGCGCGAAGTCCGGGACTTTCACCAGCACCCAGGCAATCAGCACCAGGCTCACGCCGGACATCAGGCCGAACGTGGTGCGCCAGCCCACCAGGCCGCCGAGCCAGGTGCCGAGCGGCACACCCAGCGACAGCGCAATCGGCGTGCCGACCATCGCCAGTGCGAGTGCCTTGCCTTGTTGGTGCGGCGCGACCATGCGCCGGGCGTAACCGGCCAGCAGGCTCCAGGCCAGCCCCGCCGCGACACCGGCGAAGAAGCGCGCTACCAGCGTTACGCCATAGTGCGACGACCACGCGGTGATGGAGTTGAACAGCAGGAAGCCGACGATGGTCAGCAGCAACACATTGCGCCGGCGCCAGCCACGGGTGGCGATGGTCATGGGGATCACCGCCAGCACCGAGCCCAGCGCGTAGGCGGTGACCATTTGCCCAGCCATCGACGGCGAAATCGCCAGGCCGTCGCTGATCAGCGGCAACAGGCCGGCAGGCAGGGTTTCGGTGACGATGCAGATGAAGCCGGTCATGGCCAGCGCGAGCAAGGCGCCGATGGGCAAACGTTCGGACGAGGCCGATAGGGTCAGTGAGGGCGTCACGGGATACTCCTTGGGCAAGACTTAGATACTGATCGATATAAATGTTGCGGGCAGTCGCTGCGCGTTGTCAACGACTTATATATCGACTAGTATTTATCTCATTCCCCACCGGAGACCCGACATGGCACAAATGGGCCGCCCCCGCACTTTCGACCGTGAACAGGCTGTGGAACAGGCGTTGCACCTGTTCTGGCAGCACGGCTACGACGCCACGTCTTTGGCCCAGCTCAAGGCGGGCTTGGGTGGCGGTATCTCCGCGCCGAGTTTCTATGCGGCGTTTGGCTCCAAGGAAGCGCTATTCGATGAGTGCGTGCAGCGCTACCTGGCGACCTACGCCCAGGTCACCGAATGCCTGTGGGACGAAACCCTGTTGCCGCGCAAGGCGGTGGAAACCGCGCTGCGCCAGTCGGTGCGCATGCAGTGTGAAGACGGGCACCCCAAGGGCTGCATGGTCGCGTTGGGCGTGATGAGCGCGCCGAGCCCGGAGAATGCACGCGTGGCCGATGCATTGACCCAGTCGCGGCTGCGCACGCGGGCGGGGATCGTCGCGTGTGTGGAGCGGGCGATGCGGCTCGGCCAGTTGCCGCAGCACACTCAACCGGCGGTAATGGCGAGCGTGTTTGACAGTTTCCTGCAGGGGGTGTCGATCTTGGCCCGGGACAACGTGCCCCATGCGACCCTCGACGCGGCGATCAGCCAGCTCATGCTGGGCTGGGATCTCGCCGCCTCTATCGCGCCGCCTTTGCATCCCGGTGCTGCATCAGAAAATCCACAAACGCGCGCACCCGGTGCGGCACATAGCGCCCATGGGGATACAGCAGGGTAAACGGCCGCGAACGGCCGCCATACGCCTGCAGCACTTGCACCAGGCTGCCGTCCGCCAATTCCTGCTCGACGATGAACTTGTAGGTCTGGAACAACCCCGCCCCATGCTTGGCCAGGGTCACGCCGCCAAGGACATCGTCGGAACAGCTGTACCCCGCCTCCCCCGCGAACTCCTGCGCCTTGCCGTCCACCTGGAACAACCACGGGATGCGGCGCCCATTGCTCGGCAGTTCGTACTGGATGCATTCGTGGGTAGGCAAATCTTCCAGCGTCTGTGGGGTACCGGCGCGTTGCAGGTAGGACGGCGCGGCCACCACCACCAGTTCGGCATCTTCCAGCAGGCGTGCGATCAACGATGAATCAGGTTGCGCGCGTACGCGCACGGCCAGGTCATAGCCCTCGGCGACGAAGTCGATATTGCGGTTGCTGATGTGGATATCCACCGTGACCTGCGGGTACAGCTCGCGAAACTTCGGCAGCAGCGGCAGCAGGCGATGATGGCCGTAGGTGGTCGGAATGCTGATGCGCAGCAGGCCGGAAGGCACGGACTGCGCGCCCATCACTTCCTGTTGGGCTTCCACCAGTTGGGTCAGGGCTTGGCGGCATTGCTCGAAAAACGTCCGGCCGCTGTCCGTCAGGCGAATGCTGCGGGTGGTGCGCACAAACAGCCGCGAGCCCAGGCGTTCTTCCAGGCGCGAGACGCTGCGGCTCACGGCGGCCGGGGTGACGCCGGCGACCTGCGCGGCGGCGGTGAAACTGCTGGCTTCGGCTGCCAGGCAAAACAGCTCGATACTGCCCAGCTGCAAATCTTCGAAATGACGCTTCATGAGGGAGGCTTCTGACTCAACGGCAGCGAGTAGCGGTTTGATGGATGACACGCCCTGTTTATCAGCAGTGCCAAGATAAATACAGCGTTCGGCACCGGCCACGCTTGCTTTCGCTGATGGCACACCGCTAATCTTGCGAATAATTCTTATCCGCAGACGTATCTTTCCATGTCGGCCAGCAACCTTCCCTTGAATCAGGCGGTCCATGCGCTCTACGCCGAGCACCATGGCTGGCTGTTCGGCTGGCTGCGCAAAAAGCTCGGTTGCCCGCAAAACGCTGCGGATCTTTCCCACGATACGTTTCTGCGCATCCTTGCGTCCCGCGATGCCCTCGGCGCAATGCGCGAACCGCGTGCGTTTCTGACCACCACCGCGCGCCACCTGATCATCGACCGCGCGCGCCGGCGCCAGCTGGAAGACGCCTACCTGCGCGAGCTGGCCCTGACCATCGAGATGATGGAGCAGTGCCAGCAGTCGCCGGAAGAGATCCTCGTCACCCTGGAAGCGCTGGAACAGATCGCCTTTGTGCTCGACGGCCTGGCGCTGAATGCGCGGCAGGCGTTCCTGCTGTACTTCCTCGAAGGCCTGCGCCAAAGCGAGATCGCCAGCCGCCTGGGGATTTCCGAGCGCATGGTGCGCAAGCACCTGATGAATGCGCTGATGCACTGCAACCACGCGCTGGACATATGAGCACCGACCTCGACCAGCAGGCCGCGAACTGGGTGATCCGCCTCAATGAGGGCAACCTCAGCGAGCGCGAACAGCAGCAGTTCGAGCGTTGGCAAGCGGCCGATCCACGCCACGCGGCGGCTTTCGAGCGCCTGCAAGGGTTTGTCGGGCGCTTGCAGGCGTTGCGCCCGCAACAGGCCTCGGTGCAAGCCGCGCTGGAAGCCGCCCGCGTGCGCCGGCGCAACCCGGCCGGGCGCGTGCTGCTGGGGTTGCTGGTGGCATTGCCGGTGGCCCTGGCGTTGCGCGCGTACCCGCCGAGCTACTGGCTGGCCGACCAGCGCACGGCGCCGGCGCAATGGCAGCAGGTCGCCCTGGAAGATGGCTCGCAACTGACCTTGAGCGGCAACAGCGCCGTGGACCTGACCTTCAACGGCCAGCAGCGCCAGGTGCGTTTGCTGCGCGGCGAAATCCTGGTGCAAGTCGCCCACGATGCGACGCGCCCCTTTACGGTGGTGACCGACGACGGCCAGATGCGCGCGCTCGGCACACGTTTTACGGTCAGGCGCGAGGCGCCGGGCACCTTGCTGAGCATGCTTGAATCGACCGTCGCGGCCACCGACGCCAGCCAGCATCAGGCCGTGCACGTCAGCGCCGGCCAACAGGCGCGCATTACCCCGGATGCCGTGAAGGTGCTGGGCAAAATCGACCCGCGCGCCACCGACGACGCCTGGAAACACCATCAATTGGTGGTGCAGGACCGGCCCCTGCCGGAGGTGCTCGACGAACTGGCGCGCCAATATGGCGGCCATGTGCAGTTTGATCGCCAGCAGTTGGCCGACCTGCGCGTGTCAGCCGTATTGCCGCTGGATAACCCGCGCCGTGCGCTGCAGTTAATTGCCGATGGCCTGCCGGTGCGCATCCGCGCGTTCAGCCCGTTGTGGCTGCAGATCGAACGCCACGAAAAATAGTTTCGCGTGCCGGGTTCCGCTTTTCAGGGTTGCCCCGTCAAGGAAGAAAGCACCTCAATAACAGGAATTTCTTCCATGCCGCGCCACTTCAAGCGTTCTCCGTTGCCCCTCGCCCTGGCGATCAACCTGGCCAGCCTTGCTGCGCTGAGCCTGGGCCTCTGCAGCCCGGTGGCGGCACAAGAGGCGGCGCGGTATGCGATCGCTGCCGGCCCCCTCGGCCCGGCGCTCAACCTGTTCGCGCAACAGGCGCATGTGGCGCTGCTGTTCGACAGCCAGACCGTCGCCGGCCTGACCACTGCCGGCCTGCACGGTGACTTCGCAATTGCCCAGGGGTTCGCCCAACTGCTGCGCGGCAGCGGTTTGCAGGCCGTGCAAGGGGCAAATGGCTACGTGCTGGTACCGATCAACACCAGCGGTTCGCTGGAGCTGGGCCCCACTGCGATCACGGGACTGACCGAAGAAAGCAGCACCGAACACGTCAAGGGTTACGTGGCCACGCGCAACCTCAGTGCCACCAAGACCGACACGCCGATCATCGAAACCCCGCAATCGCTGTCGGTGGTCACCAGCGACGAGATCCGTGACCGCCAATCGGAAACCCTCTCGCAAACCCTCGACCTGACGCCGGGTTTCACCAGCCAGCCGACCAGTTTCAACCGCACCTCGGACCGCTTCCGCATTCGCGGCTTCGACGTCGAATCTGCCACCGGCGGTTCCCTGCGCGACGGGCTGCGTTTGCAGAACAACTCCTACGACGGCGTGCAGGAGCCCTATGGCCTGGAACGCGCCGAGGTGATTCGCGGCGCGGCGTCGGTGTTGTATGGGCAACTGTCGCCGGGCGGCCTGATCAATACCGTGAGCAAGCGTCCCAGCCAGACGCCCTACCACGAGGTCAACCTGCAAGCCGGACAGAACAACCGCAAGCAACTGTCCGCCGACTTCACCGGCCCGCTGGGCGACAGCGACACCCTGAGTTACCGCCTGACCCTGCTCGACCGCAAGAGTGACACCGCCGCCGACCACATCAACAACGACAAGGTCTACGTCGCCCCGGCCCTGACCTGGCGGCCGGATGACGACACCTCGCTGACCCTGCTGTCGTTCTACCAGAAGACCGAGACCGGCTTCTCCGCGCCGCTGCCCTATCAACTGACCAAGGGCGTCGGCAGCGGCAAATTCCAGATCGGCCGCCACGACTTTATCGGCGAGCCCGACTACGACGAAATGAACGGCGAGATGTCGGCGCTGGGCTATGAGTTCGAACACCGCTTCGATGAGCACACACGCATCAGCAACAAGCTGCGCTACTACCAGTCGGATGTGACGTGGCGCTACCTGCAGGTCAACATCGGCGGCCAGAACATCACCAACGCGCAAAACACCGGCATCCTGCAGCGCCAATACAGCGACCGCCGTGAACGCTCGCGGGGCCTGGCCAGCGACACCAATATCGAGAGCAAGTGGCAGTTTGGAGACTGGCAGCACACGTTCCTGCTGGGCTTTGATGGCTACGACACCAGCTACGACTCGCACAATTTCCGCGGCGCCGCCCAGCCGTTGAACCTGGCCACCTACCAGTATGGGCAGCCGGTGGTGGTGAATCGCAACCCGGCCACCGACCGTGGTTCGCAGATCGACACCTTGCAAAAGGGCATCTACTTCCAGGACCAGATCAAGTTCGATGAACGCTGGATCCTGCTGCTCGGCGGCCGTCATGACTGGGCGGACCAGGACACCGAACTGTTCCGCAATTCGGCCAAGAGCAGCCAGAGCGATGAAGCCACCACCTGGCGCGCGGGGCTGGTGTACAAGGCCGACAATGGCCTGGCGCCCTACATCAGCTACAGCGAATCCTTCTTCCCGGTAGCCGGCACCAACAAGGCCGGCGAAAGCTTTGTGCCCACCGAGGGCAAGCAGTATGAAATCGGTATCCGCTACCAACCCGAAGGCAGCGCGACCCTGCTGAGTGCGGCGGTGTACCAGCTGGAGCAGAAAAACGTCCTGAGCCAGGACCGCACCGATATCAACTTTTCGGTACAAGTCGGCGAAGTGCGCTCGCGTGGTTTCGAACTGGAAGCCAAGACCGAGGTCACCCCCGACCTCAGCCTGATTGCCTCCTACGCCTACATCGACGCGCGCATCACCAAAAGCGATATCGCCCGCGAAATCGGCCAACGCAGCGAAGACACGCCCTACCACCAGGCGGCCCTGTGGGCCGACTATCGCCTGGCGGCGCTGGGAATCCCGCAACTGCGCATCGGCGGCGGCGCCCGCTACAAAGGCACCACCCAGGCCTCCGGCGTGCCTTCCTCCATGCCCGCCTATACCCTGTACGACGCCCGCGCCAGCTACGAAATCGACCCGCACTGGGAAGTCGCGCTCAACGCCAACAACGTCACCAACAAACGCTACACCTACTGCGAGTTCGCAATTTGCCGGTACGGCGACGAGCGCCAGCTGGTCAGCTCGCTGACGTATCGCTGGTAACGGCGCGCCGCAGAGCAAAATGGGGAAGCGGACTGGTTGTGATGAGCAGGCCTGTTTTCTGTGGTGGACAGATCTGTGTCAGTGGTGAACAGGCCTGTTTTTCTGTAGTGAGCAGGCCTGTTTTTCTGTAGTGAGCAGGCCTGTTTTGTGGTGGACAGGCCCGTTTTTGTGGTGAGCGGGCTTGCCCCGCGTTGGGCTGCGCAGCAGCCCCAATAAGACCGCTGCGGTCTTTCAGGTAAATCAGGTACTCAGGTTTTAGGGGGGCTTCGCCCCCCAACGC
>NZ_JASCPP010000210.1:0-4332 GCF_029959745.1 Pseudomonas sp. PS01298
GGGTGGCGAAGCCGCCCCAATAGAGCCCATGCGGTCTTTCAGGCAGTCCGCGGTGCCTGGTTTCAGGGCGGCTTCGCCCCCCCAACGCGGGGCAAGCCCGCTCACCACAACAAGCCGGCAGTCCACAAAAAAGCCTGCAATTCACAACCAGCCCGCTCACACCACAACAAGCGCGCCTACCAAAAAAGTCTCAGCCACTCCCTCGCTCCCTCAATAAGCACCAGACAGCAGGGCGCCCGCGCCGGGGACGATGGGTTCCAGGTCCAGGGCCTTGAGCATGGCGTAGGTGGTAGCGATGGCGGCGGTAAGCACTGGTTTGCCGGTTTGCGCCTCGACCTTGGCCACCACTGGCAGCGACTGCATCTGCACGCAGGCCGATAGCACGATCACGTCGACGCCTTCCAGGTTCATCCCGGCGACGATGGCCGGCAGGTTGGCCGGGTCGTGGCGGGCCACTTCGAGGTTGTCGGGAATCTCCAGCGCGCGCCAGTCCACCACCTCGAAGCCTTCTTCACGGATGTAGTTCACCACCAGTTCGGTCAGCGGCTTCATGTACGGCGCGACAATCGCGATGCGCTTGGCACCCATCACCTTGAGGCCTTCGATCAGCGCGCCGGCACTGGTGATGACCGGGGCGTTGGCGTCGTTGTCAGCAGTGGCCTTGCGCAGGCGCTGTTCGGAATTGCGGTGGTAACCCAGGCCCATGGCCATGATCGCCACCAGGCACGCGTAGCCCAGCACGTCGACCTTGGCGTCGGACAGCTCGACGGCGCAACGGTCGGACTCGCCGTCCATGGCCGCCAGTTCTTCCTTGCGCACTTGCTTCATGCGCATGCGGCTGGAGTGAAAGGTAAAACGCTCGGGCCGGATCGCCTGGCGGGCGGTGAGCATCGCCGGGATCTCGGTTTCCATGGTGGTGTTGGAACTCGGCACGATCTGGCCGATGCGGTAAGGCTTCTGCATGGTGGTCTCCATGGTTATTGTTCGAGGAAGTCGCCGAGAGCGTGGAAGAAACCGTCGAGGTCATCCCAGGGAATCATGTGTCCGGCATTCGGCACGCGGGCGACCTGGATGCCGGGTTGCAGGTCCTGGATTTCGGCAATGTCGTCATCGAGGATCACGCCCCCACGCCCGGCCACCATCAACAGGGCAGGGGCCTTCAGATGGGGCAGGTGCTGGTGGAAATCCACGCTGTGGAAGTCATTGAAGGCACGCACGATGGCGGGCTCGTAGCAGGTGTGCAGCCATTCCGCGCGCAGCTGCAGCTGCTCGTCGGTCCAGGTGGCGCAAAAGGCGCGCATCGCCTCGCCATCCATGCCGACCTGCGATTGGCGGATCGAATCGACATACCACGGCAGCTTGCTCGGGTATTCGCGGCGACCCGGGCCGGAGACGGGCGGGTCGATCAGCACCACGCGGTTGACGCCCTGGGGATGCAGCACGGCGCTGCGAACAGCAAAGCGCGCGCCCATCGAGTGGCCGATCAGGTGGTAACTCTTGAGGCCGAGTGCGTCGGCAAAGGCACCGATGTCCTCGGCGCAGGTGTCGGCGCTGTAGTCCAGTTCGGGCCCGGTCGACGACAAGCCGCGACCGCGTACATCCAGCACGTAGGTGTCGAACTGCGCGCCAAGACGCTCGGCGACGAAGCCCCAGGTGATCGCCGGGCTGGTGATGCCGGGGATCAGGATCAGCGCCGGGCCTTTGCCGCCGTAGCGCAGGTAGTGCTGGCGAATGCCGTTGGCCTGGACGTTGCCGCCGTAGAGGTAGGTGCTCACGCGGCCACCCCCGACTTGAGTTCCTGGGCATACAGGTCATAGCCATAGACCCAGGCCGGGTCTTCCTGGGTACGCAGCCAGGTATTGGCGTTGGACACGGCCTGCACGCGGGAGGCGCGCTCCTTGCGGTTGGCTTCGTAGAGCTGGAACGCGGTGCGGTAGTCGCTGATCCCGGTTTCCTGCAGGCAGCGGGTAAGCATCGCCGCGTCTTCGATGGCCATGCCGGCCCCCTGGGCCATGTGGGGTTTCATCGGGTGGCAGGCGTCGCCCAGCAGCACCAGGCGACCACGGCTCCACAGTGGCAACGGGTTGCGGTTGCGCAGCGGCCATTTGGTCACGCTTTCGGTGGATTCGATCAGCGCCTGCACGGTGGGGTGGTAGCCCTTGAACGCGTCGAACATCTCTTCGCGGCTACTGTCGACGAACGCGCCCTGGAAGTCCCATTCGGCATGCGGAACGCCGGTCACGTAGTAGTACTCGTCGCGCTTGCCGGTGGTGTAATACACCATCATGTGGCGGTCTTCGGTCCACCACTTGATGCAGTCTTCGAACTTGAGGTCGTACTTGGCCAGTTGGTCGCCACGGATCAGCGCGCGGTGCGCAACCCAGCCGCTGTACAGCGGTTTTTCCACGCCGAGCAGTTCTTCGCGGATCTTTGAATTGATGCCATCGGCGCCGATCACGATGTCGGCGTAGGTCACTTCGCCGTCGGCGAAGGTCAGGCGCACCTGGGTGTCGGTTTCTTCGAGGGTTTCCAGGCGCTTGTTGAAGTGCAGGGTGCCGGGCTTGAGGGTGGACATCTGCAGCGCGTGCAGGTCGCCACGGTGCACGGTGATGTAGGACGCGCCGTAGCCGGTGAGTGGAATGCGCGAGAGGTAGTCGCCACTTTCACCGCAGCGGCTGAACCAGTGCTCGGGGTGCGAGCCCATCAGGTCCAGCTGCTTTTCGATGCCCATGCGCCGGAAGATTTTCATGATGTTGGGGCCCATGTGGATCCCCGCGCCCAGTCGGGAAAATTCCGGCGCCTGCTCGTACACGTCCACATCGAAACCGGCTTGCTGCAACAGGGTGGCTGCAGCCGCGCCGCCCAGGCCGGCACCGACGATGGCGATTTTTTGTGTGCTTCCCATGGGGCGTGATCCTCTCTCTTGTTGATTGTCGGCGGCGTCTGTCCGCAAGGTTTTTAAAGTGTATACGCTCATTTTTTGAAATGGGAAGCCCACCTTTAAAAATTTATTTTTCAACCGTTATTTTCATCTGTAACGCTTTTTACCCTTTATCTGTTGGGTTTGTGTGGAAAGGTAACGTTTTGGCGTGGTGCTTGCAGTTCGCCTTCAATTCAGGTCTTATCGTTATTAAATGGCGTATACGCTATAAAAATGCACCAGAGTGAAGCGCGGTGCCTGAACGTGGTGCAGCCCCACAGGAGACAGGAAAATGCCGGTAAGCGATTGCAAACTGACCCAGATGTTTGAACACGTGCTGACGCTGTCGAAGGTCGACCCGACGCAGAGCGTCGCGGTGCTCAAGAGCCATTACTCCGACCCCCGCACCGTGCGCGCTGCGATGGATGCGGCGCAGCGCCTGGGGGCCAAGGTGTATGCGGTGGAGTTGCCATCGTTCAATCACCCACGGGCGATGGGCAATGACATGACCGCCTACTGCGGCGACACGGCGCTGACCGGCAATATCGCCGCGCAACGCGCGCTGGAAGCGGCCGACCTGATTGTCGACACGATGATGTTGCTGCATTCGCCGGAGCAGGAGCAGATCCTCAAGACCGGCACACGTATCCTGCTGGCCGTGGAGCCGCCGGAAGTGCTGGCGCGGATGCTGCCTACCGAGGAAGACAAGGTGCGTGTGCTGGCTGCCGAGCAGCTGTTGAAGCAGGCGCGCTCGATTCATGTGAAGTCGCGTGCCGGCAGCGATTTTCGTGCGGCGCTGGGGCAATACCCGTCGGTGACCGAGTACGGATTTGCCGACGAGCCTGGGCGCTGGGACCACTGGCCCAGCGGCTTCCTGTTCTCCTGGCCCAACGAAGAAACCGCCGAGGGCGTGCTGGTGCTGGACATCGGCGACATCCTGCTGCCGTTCAAGACCTATACCCGCGAGAAGATCACCCTGGAGATCGAGAAGGGCTTTATCACCAGTATCCATGGGGGATTCGAGGCCGAGTACCTGCGCGACTACATGAAGTACTTCAACGACCCCGAGGTGTACGGCATCTCCCACATCGGCTGGGGCCTGCAGCCTCGGGCGCAGTGGACCGCCATGGGCCTGCACGACAAAAACGACGGCATGTGCATGGACGCGCGGGCGTTCTACGGCAATTTCCTCTTCTCCACCGGGCCGAACACTGAAGTGGGCGGGACGCGCAAGACGCCGTGCCACATGGACATTCCGCTGCGCAATTGCGATGTCTACCTGGATGACCAGGCCGTCGTCATCGCCGGCGATGTGGTCGCACCGCCAGCCTCCCTGGCACGCTGAATAACCACTGTGGGAGCGGGCTTGCTCGCGAATGCGCTACGTCAGTCAACAATGCGCCACCTGACAC
>NZ_JASCPP010000211.1:0-4201 GCF_029959745.1 Pseudomonas sp. PS01298
GCTAAAACCGCTGCTGCGAAACCAGCCGCCAAGCCAGCCGCTAAACCTGCTGCTGCAAAGCCAGCCGCTAAGCCAGCTGCTAAAACCGCTGCTGCAAAACCAGCCGCCAAGCCAGCTGCCAAACCTGCTGTTGCAAAACCGGCCGCCAAGCCAGCTGCTAAACCTGCTGCTGCAAAACCAGCCGCCAAGCCAGCCGCTAAACCTGCTGCTGCAAAGCCAGCCACTAAGCCAGCTGCGAAACCCGCTGCAGCCAAGCCAGCTCCGGCAAAGCCAGCGACCCCGGCAGCACCTGCGACTACCGCAGCGTCCAGCGCTCCAACCGCACCGACCAGCAGCACTCCTGCACCGGTAGCGCCAAGCACCACCCCAACCAGCGCTTCCTAAGCGCCGGTGGCCGCGACGCGCAGCTGCTGCAGCGCGTTGTGGTCAAGGTTGGCGGCATCCTCAGCCGCCAGTCCTTCAAGCCATCGCGGTTGCCCCGCCACGTCATCACCCGGCCATGCTTGCGCCAGCGCTTCCAGACGCTTGAGCAGCGTGCGTTCGGCATCCAGTTCCAGGGCCTTGACCCGTTCGCGTAACGCCGCTACTGCCTCATCCTGCTGCGCCATGGCCCGCCATTGTGTGCGCACGTGCCGTAACGGTCCGACCACCTGTGCCTGCCAGGGCCCGGCAATCTGTTTCAGCGCCAGGATGCGTTCGGGTGTCGGCGCTACAGCGCGCCGTTCCAGCCACGCGCCGCAGAGCAACAGGCACACATCTGCACCTTGCGCCTGCATGCGCAGGCAAGCGGCTTCGCACCCTGGGCGGGCGTAAGTCGAGAGGGCAAAGCTCCACAGGTCAGCGCACATATTCACACCCAAGCCAGCGGCCAACGAAGCTGGTAGACTCCGCCGCCATTATGATCCGACTTCAAAGCCTAACATTACAGCGTGGCCCGCAACGTCTTCTTGAAGACGCCGAGCTGACCCTGCACGCCGGTCACAAAGCCGGCCTGATCGGTGCCAACGGCGCCGGCAAATCCACGTTGTTCGCCTTGTTGCTGGGTGAGCTGACCCCGGATTCCGGGGACTGCCTGCTGCCGGCTGACTGGCGCATCGCCCACATGCGCCAGGAGATCGACACCCTGGACCGCATCGCGATCGACTACGTGCTCGATGGCGACCTGCGCCTGCGCCAGGTGCAACACGACCTGGCCGAGGCCGAGAAAGCCCAGGACGGCGCGGCCCAGGCCCGCCTGCACTCGGAACTCGACAGTGCCGACGGCTACACGGCCGACGCCCGCGCCCGCAAGATGCTCGCCGGGCTGGGTTTCACCAACGAACAGATGGACCGCCCGGTCGCCGACTTCTCCGGCGGCTGGCGCATGCGCCTGAACCTGGCCCAGGCGCTGATGTGCCCCTCGGACCTGTTGCTGCTCGATGAACCGACCAACCACTTGGACCTCGATGCGATCCTATGGCTGGAAGATTTCCTCAAGAGCTACCCAGGCACCTTGCTGCTGATTTCCCACGACCGGGATTTCCTCGATGCCGTGGTCGACAATATCGCCCACGTCGAACAGAAGAAAATCACTCTCTACCGTGGCGGCTACACTGCGTTTGAACGCGCGCGCGCCGAGCGCCTGGCCCAGCAGCAACAGGCCTACGAGAAGCAACAGGCGCAACGTGCGCACATGGAAAGCTACATCGCCCGGTTCAAGGCCCAGGCCACCAAGGCCCGCCAGGCCCAGAGCCGGATCAAGGCCCTGGAGCGCATGGAAGAGCTGTCGGCGGCCCACGTCGATTCGCCGTTCGATTTCGTGTTCCGTGAGTCGGTGAAAATCTCCAGCCCGCTGCTCGACCTTTCGGATGCACGCCTGGGTTATGGCGACAAAACCATCCTGGAGAAGGTCAAGCTGCAGCTCACGCCGGGTGCACGCATCGGTTTGCTCGGGCCTAACGGTGCAGGCAAGTCGACGCTGATCAAGAACCTGTCCGGCGAGTTGCAGCCCCTGGCCGGGCGCCTGACCCGTGGCGAGAACCTGGTAGTGGGCTATTTCGCCCAGCATCAGTTGGACTCCCTCGACTCCAAGGCCAGCCCGTTGCTGCACCTGCAGCGCCTGGCGCCGACCGAGCGCGAGCAGACCCTGCGCGACTTCCTCGGCGGTTTCGACTTCCGTGGCGCGCGCATCGATGAGCCGGTGCTGAATTTCTCCGGCGGCGAAAAAGCCCGCCTGGCCCTGGCCTTGATCGCCTGGGATCGCCCGAACCTGCTACTGCTCGACGAACCGACCAACCACCTGGACCTGGAAATGCGCCTGGCGCTGACCATGGCCTTGCAGGAGTTCAGCGGTGCGGTATTGGTGGTGTCTCACGATCGCCACTTGCTCAAGAGCACCACCGACAACTTCCTGCTGGTGGCGGATGGCAAAGTCGAAGAGTTCGACGGCGACCTGGACGACTACGCGCGCTGGCTGACGGATTACCGCCTGCGCAACGCGCCGGTCAGCAACACCCCGGTCAACCCGGACAAGACCGACAAGAAAGCCCAACGCCAGGCCGCTGCTGCGTTGCGCCAACAGTTGGCGCCGCACAAGCGTGAAGCCGACAAGCTGGAAGCCGAGTTGGGCAAGGTGCACGAGCGCCTGGCCAAGATCGAGACCAGCCTGGGCGACAGCGCCGTGTATGAGGCTGCGCGCAAGGATGAGCTGCGCGACCTGCTTGCCGAACAGGCCAAGCTCAAGGTGCGTGAAGGGCAACTGGAGGAAACCTGGATGGAAGCCCTCGAGTTGCTGGAAACCCTGCAGGCGGAGCTGGAGGCGCTGTCCTGATGGAAGCGTTGCAGCTGCCGATACCGACGCAATGGGTCGAGCCCGTGTGGATCGGTGTGCAAATCCTGTTGATCCTGCTGGCCGGCTACCTCGCCCAGCGCTTTGTCGCTAAGGGGCTGACGCGCCTGGGCGAGCGCTACCCGCTGCCGCCGCAATTGCTGATGCCGCTGCGCGGCGGCTTGCGCTGGCTGATCATGGGCAGTGCGCTGATCTTCGTGCTGGGCCGCCTGGGAGTGTCGGCCACGGTGTTGTGGACCGCGCTGTCGGGGTTCGTGGCGGTGGCGGCGGTGGCGTTCTTCGCCATGTGGTCGGTGCTCTCCAATCTGCTGTGCGCGATTCTGATCTTCACCGTCGGGCCGTTTCGCCTCGGTGATATCGTCGAGCTGGTGGATACCGTCGACAAACCCGGCGTGAAGGGCCGGGTGGTGGCGATCAACCTGCTCTACACCACGCTGGTCGAAGTAGCAGAAGCCGGCACCGACAGCGCGATGGTGCAGGTCCCCAACAGCCTGTTCTTCCAGCGCTCGGTGCGGCGTTGGCCAGGGACTCACGTGTTCCCCGGCGATCGCTAGTATTCGCATCTTGTAAAAAAATCTATAGCCAGCCTTTGGTCGGCGGAGTTAGCTTTAGGCATAACCGCTAACTCTTCCCTGAGGTGTGTAATGGCACTCGACACATGGCTGGCCTTTTTCGTGGCCAGTTGGATCATCTCCCTTTCCCCCGGCGCCGGTGCCATCGCGTCGATGTCCAGCGGCCTGCAATACGGTTTCCTGCGCGGCTATTGGAACGCCATCGGCCTGCAACTGGGCCTGGCGATGCAGATTGCCGTGGTAGCGGGTGGCCTGGGAGCGATTCTGGCGGCATCGTCTACCGCGTTTTATGCGATCAAATGGTTCGGCGTGGCCTACCTGGTGTACCTGGCCATCAAGCAATGGCGTGCCTTGCCCATGGACATGAGCGAAGACGCGACGATACGCCCGATCGGCAAGCCGATGGCGATGATGTTCCGTGGTTTCCTGGTCAACGCCAGCAACCCCAAGGCCTTGGTGTTCATGCTGGCGGTACTGCCGCAGTTCGTGAACCCGCAGGCGCCGCTGCTGATCCAGTACCTGATCCTCGGCGCGACCATGATCAGCGTCGACATGATCGTGATGGCGGGCTACACCGGGTTGGCCTCGAAAGTGTTGCGCCTGTTGCGCACACCGAAGCAGCAGAAACGCATGAACCGCACGTTTGCCGGGTTGTTCGTGGGCGCGGCGGGTTTCCTCGCCAGCTTGCATCGCGCAACGGCGTAACTGACGAAACCGGAAAAAAAATGTGGGAGCGGGCTTGCTCGCGAATGCGCAGTGTCAGTCACCAGATGTATTGACTGATCCACCGCATTCGCGAGCA
>NZ_JASCPP010000212.1:0-3955 GCF_029959745.1 Pseudomonas sp. PS01298
GGCAAGCCCGGCTCCCACATTCGAGCGCATTCCTACAGGAAAACCCGGTCAACTGTGGGAGCCGGGCTTGCCCGCGATAGCCTCGCCTCGGTTTACTTGCCGAGCGGAATTTTAGGCGCCCAAGTCAGCCATTCCTCTTCGAACTTGTCGAACAGCGGAAAGGTTTGCTGCGGCCGTGCAGCGTTGCCCATGCGCTCACCGTCTGGCGTGGCGAAAGCGATACCGCCGGAGACCAGGGTCTCCAACGACTCGGTGCGTACCGTCGCGCCTTTGAACAGGCCAAAATCGAGACCGAAACCGCTGGTGTTCCAGAAGCGGCTGCCACCGCGTACCAGCGGCGCGTACTTCGGCTCGATCAGGATGTGGATCAGCACGCGGTCGGCGGTCTGGCCCAACTCGTAGCCGGTGACTTTGCCCACGGTGACTTCGCGGTAAGTCACCGGTACGCCTTCCTTCAACGAACCACGCCGTGCGGCACTGAGTGTCAGGCTCAGGCCTGCCTCTTGGTGGACCGCTTCAGGCGGCTGATCCAGCGCGACAAAGCTCTTCTGTGGACCGGCATTTTTCGCCGCCGGCTGCACCTCGATGTACTGCCCGGTAACCAGGGTTTCCAGGTTGGAGGTTTTCATCAGGCCCAGCTCAGGCTTTACCACCCAGAACTGGCTACCGACACGCGCGATGCGATCCGCCACTTGGGTGATGCGCGCGCTGAGCAGCACCGACTGCATATCGGCGCTCAGGTCGACGCTCTCGATCTTGCCGACATCCAGGCCTTTGAAACGCACCGGCGTGCCAGGACGCATGCCGTCGGCGCGGTCGACCTTGATGGTCACCAGGGTGCCGCGTTGATTGGCGGCCTCGCGATCGGCAAAGAGACGGAAGCGCGGGATGCGTTTTTTCAGCGGCACATTGGGTTCCGGGGTTTCGAAGGCGATACCGCCGGCCATCAAGCTGGCCAGGGATTCACTTTTCACCTGGATGCCGCCAGTGAGCCCGCCGGTCAGGGTGACGCCGCTGGCATTCCAGAAACGCGTCGAGCCGTTGACCAGGTTTTCGTATTCCTTCTCGATATGAACGCCGATCACCAGTTGCTTGTTCTTGCGCGAGAACTGATAGCTCTGCACCGAACCGACCTTGACCTGTTTATAGAGAATCGGGCTACCGACATCCAGGGAACCGAGGTTGTCAGTGAACAGCACCATGTGCAGGCCTGGAGAGCGCAGGTCCAGCGGCGGTGCCTTGGCCCGCGCAACGAATTCGCGTTGCGGCGCGCTGCCTTTGTCACCAGGGCGAATGGCGATGTAGTTACCCTTGACCAGGGCTTCCAGCCCGGTGATGCCCGCCAGGGAGATGGAGGGTTTGACCACCCAGAACTGGGTGTCCTGCACCAGGTAGTCTTCGGCCAATGGGTCGAGCGTCAACTCGGCATTGGCGCTGGACAGGTCCGGATCGATCTTCAGGGTTTTCAGGCTGCCGACCTGGATGCCTTTGTACATGACGGGCGTACGGCCAGCCTGCAGGCCTTCGAAGTCGGTGAGCTTGACCTTGACCTTGATGCCAGCAGCGGCGGCGTCGAAGTCTTCATACAAGCGGAACGGCAGGCTCGGATCAGTCGGCGGGCTGTCCTTGCGGTTCTCTGGCGTGGCGAAGGCAATCCCGCCGGCGACGATACTGGAGAGCGATTCACTGCGGACTTTCACGCCGGAAAGGTTGGCGTCGATGCTGATGCCGCTGGCGTTCCAGAAACGTGTGTGTTTGCGCACCAGGCTCGCGTAGGTCGGCTCGATGTAGACCTTGATCTCTACGGTGCTCTGGTCCTCGGAAAGCAGGTAGCTTTTGACCTGGCCAACCTGGATCTGTTTGTAGAACACTGGACTGCCACGGTTCAGCGAGCCAAGGCGATCGGCCTTGATGGTCAGGTGCAGGCCGGGCTTGGCGTCTGACAACGGCGGCTCTTCGGAGAGCGCCTTGAATTTGCGCGTCGGCTCACCATCACCCGGGCTGGCGGCGATGTAATTACCCGACACCAAGGTTTCCAGGCCGGTAATACCGGCGAGGCTGACACTCGGTTTGACCAGCCAGAAGCGCGTATTGGTCTTGAGATATTGGTCGACGTCCTTGTTCATCTCGATGGTGGCAATCACCCCACGGTTACTGCCCTCGTCGTCCAGAGCCAAGGTCTTGACCTTGCCCACGGACATACCTTTGTAGACCACTTCCGTTTTGTTGGCCTGGATACCTTCGCCACTTTCAAAGCGCACCTGGATCTCGATGCCCTGTTGGGAATAGGCGCGCCACCCCAACCAACCGCCGATGATCAGGGCAATCAGGGGTAACACCCAAATGGCCGACCAGTTGGAGGCCGGGCGGGTTTTAGCTTTAGGCAAATCACTCATGGTCGTCGTCCGACTCCGTGTTATCCCAAATCAGTCGGGGATCGAAAGTTACTGCGGCAAGCATCGTCAAGATCACCACACTGGCGAACGCCGCGGCGCCGAGGTTTGCCTCGACACTGGCAAGTCGCCCAAAGTTTACAACCGCCACCAGGATGGCGATCACGAAGATATCCAGCATGGACCAACGTCCAATGAATTCGATGAAGCGGTACATCACAATGCGCTGTTGCGCGGACAGCGGTTGGTGGCGCTGTACAGAGAACAGTAGCAGGCCAATGCCTACCAGCTTGAACGTGGGCACCAGGATACTGGCGATAAATACCACCGCCGCGATGGGAAACATACCGTGCTGCACCAACTGGATCACACCGGCCATGATGGTACTGGGATCCCCCTGGCCGAGGGAATTGATGGTCATGATAGGCAGCAGGTTGGCGGGGATATACAAAATGGCCGCCGTGATCAACAACGCCCAGGTGCGGGTGAGGCTGTTTGGACGCCGGGCATGGATCAGCGCACCGCAGCGAGTGCAGGTTTGCTCATCGGTGTCCGCTGCCTGTTTGTTCAACTCGTGGCATTCGGTACAAATCAGAATGCCTGCATCAATCGCCCGCATGATCATCCTCTCCTGACAACGCTTGCCAGATCTGGTGGGGCGACATCACCACCTCAAGCAGTACCTGAACCATTAATAGACTGACAAAACACACGAGCCCCAAGCCGACCGTGATAGAGGCCATGTCGGCGAGCTTTACGATCGCCACCAGTACGCCCATCAGGTAGACCTCCAGCATCCCCCAGTCTTTGAGGTGGTGGTAAATGCGGTACAGCAACAGCCCATAGCTGCGGCCCACCTTCCAACGAATGCTGAGCAGGACTGCGAGCTGGCAGAGCAGCTTGAGCAAGGGAATCCCCATGCTGCACAGGAACACAACGGCGGCGACGCCTTGCATGCCGGTATCAAACAAGCCGACCACGCCACTCCACACGGTGTCTTCCGAGGACTGCCCGAGTAGATTGAGCTGCATGATGGGCAAAAAGTTCGCGGGGATGTACAGCAACAGCGCCGCGAGCACCAAGGCGAGACTTCGCTCAACGACATTGTGGCGGTGAGCGTACAGCTCGTAACCGCAACGCGGGCATTGGGCTTTTTCGCCAAGGGCAAGCTTGGGTTTGCGCATCAGCAAGTCGCACTCATGGCATGCCACCAGGTCGTCCAGTGGTAAATCCGACACCTCAGGGGCATCAACCGGATCGGGCATAGATAGGGCTCTGACTCTAAAAAAGGTTAGGTGCCTATTCTAGTGGTCTGGTTCAGAAATAACTGTGCAAATTTGTCGGGGCTTGGGGACCCACATGGACATACCAGATAGGGGGAGTCGCGGGGTTAGCACGGCTTGAGCTGATGGCGGGGGCTGCGGCGGCCAACTTACTTTTCGACCGCCCAAAACAAAACCCCTGTTTGCGTTAGCAAACAGGGGTTCTGGAATTTAATCTTGACGATGACCTACTCTCACATGGGGAAACCCCACACTACCATCGGCGATGCATCGTTTCAC
>NZ_JASCPP010000213.1:0-3646 GCF_029959745.1 Pseudomonas sp. PS01298
GGCTTGCCCCGCGTTGGGGGGGCGAAGCCGCCCTGAAACCAGGCACCGCGGACTGCCTGAAAGACCGCATGGGCTCTATTGGGGCGGCTTCGCCACCCAACGCGGGGCAAGCCCGCTCACCACAAAAAAAGCCCGCTCACGACAACAAGCCTGCTCACCATAAAAAGCTCGCCAACCACAAAAACAGAGCCTGTGCACCACCCATCAATGAGGGTCGAACATGACTGAACAATCCGCCGACGCCAACTATCAAGGCGTCTGGGGCAACCGTATCGGCTTTGGCAAAAAAGCCGCATTGCTGATGATCGACTTCATGCAGGGCTACACCACCGAAGGCGCGCCGCTCTATGCCCCCGAAGTGGTGATCGCCGTGGCGGAAAGCGTCGAGCTGCTGGCCACCGCACGCCGGCACGGGATTGCGGTGGTACACACCAATATCCGTTACCATCCCGGCCATTTCGCCGACGGCGGCATCTGGGTCAAGAAGGCCCCGGTGATGAAAGACATGGTCGAAGGCAACCCGCTCGCGGCGTTCTGCGTCGAGGTGCTGCCCCAGGCCGATGAAGTGGTGATCACCAAACAATACGCCAGTGCGTTTTTCGGCAGCAGCCTGGCCCCGATGCTGCACGCCCAGGGTATCGACACGGTGGTCCTCGCCGGCTGCTCCACCAGCGGCTGCATTCGTGCAACGGCGGTGGACGCGGTGCAACACGGGTTTCGCACCATCGTCGTGCGCGAGTGCGTCGGCGACCGACACCCCGCGCCCCACGAAGCCAACCTGTTCGATATCGACAGCAAGTACGGCGACGTGGTGAGCAAACAGGAGGCCATGAGCAAATTCAGGGAGCAATAAGACGGTACCGAGAACCGCGCCATAGAGCGCGGTCTTGAAAAACTGAGGCCCAGGCCTTGGAATGCAGTCCCCTGTGGGAACCGATCCCTGTGGGAGCCGGGCTTGCCCGCGATGCAGACGCTGCGGTGTATCAGCTACACCGCGTCGATGTCATCGCAGGCAAGTCTGCGCCCACCCAAGCCGGTTCCCACCCGTGATCGCCTCCAGGCCCCCTCAGTCTTCTGACACTGCCTTTGGAAGTCGCTTCTACAGCACTCCGAAGTGCTGAAAGAAAAGCGGCTGTATAAAAACCATAAGTCACCGCCAGGAGACACCCCGATGCCCATTGCGAATGCAGCGCCCGCGACCACGGTCGCCGACCCGGTCAACACGCTTTACCACAAGATCACCTGGAAGCTGATCCCGTTCCTGTGTTTCTGTTATCTGGCCGCGTACCTCGACCGGATCAACATCGGTTTCGCCAAACTGCAGATGCTCGACCAGTTGCAGTTCAGCGAAACCGCGTTCGGCCTTGGCGCCGGCCTGTTCTTTGTCGGCTATATCCTGTTTGAAGTCCCGAGCAACCTGGTGCTGGAACGGGTCGGTGCGAAGATCTGGATCGCGCGCATCATGATCACCTGGGGCCTGCTGTCGGCCTGCACCATGCTAGTCACCTCCACCACCCAGTTCTACATCCTGCGCTTTCTGCTCGGCGCCGCCGAAGCCGGCTTCCTGCCGGGCGTGCTGTACTACCTGACCACCTGGTTCCCCACCTACCGGCGCGGGCGCATCATCGCGCTGTTCATGATCGGCCTGCCGCTGTCCAGCGTGATCGGCGGGCCGTTGTCCGGCTGGATCATGGGCCACTTCGACCACATGGCCGGCCTGCGCGGCTGGCAATGGCTGTTCCTGATCGAAGCCGTGCCCAGCGTGCTGCTCGGCGTACTGACGTTCTGGGCACTGCCCAACACCTACCAACAGGCCAAGTGGCTGTCGGACGAAGAAAAGGCCCTGCTGGAAACCGAGCTGCGCAAGGACGACGCCGACAGCAACGGCAGCAAGCACAGCTTCCGTGACGGTTTCTTCAACCTCAAAGTGTGGATGCTCGGCGGTATCGACTTCTCGATCCTGCTCAGCGCCTACGCCATGGGCTTCTGGATGCCGACCTTCATTCGCAACGCCGGGGTCAACGACACCTTCCATATCGGCATCCTCACCGCGCTGCCAAGCGTCGCTGCGCTGCTGGGCATGCTGCTGATCGGCGCCAGTTCGGACAAACACCGCGAACGCCGCTGGCACATCATCGTGCCGTTTTTCATCGGCGCCGCCGCGATGGCCACCAGCACGTTCTTTACCCACAACGTCGCGGCCACCGTCGCCTTGTTCGCGATTGCCTCGGCGGCGATCATCGGCGCGGTGCCGGTGTTCTTCAGCCTGCCGGCGACCTTTCTCAAAGGCACCGCCGCGGCTACCGGCTTCGCCCTGGCCTGCTCGCTGGCGAATATCGCCGGCCTGGTGAGCAACTCGTTGATGGGGGTGGCGATCGACGTCACAGGCAGCAGCGCGGGTGCCTTGTGGTTTTTCGCCGGCTGCCTGATTCTCAGCAGCTTCCTGGTCATCGCCTTGCCGGCGAAACTGGTGAACCGTTGATCACACCCACTCTTTCGGATGAACCACCATGCAAGGCTTTCTGAAACGCTGTGCCCTGCTTGTCGCGGTCGGCCTGTGTGCCGGCACCGCGCAGGCAGCGGAAAAAGTCATCTTCGACACTGACTTCAATGTGCTCAACGATGACGGCCAGGCCTTCATCATGCTCGCCCAACTGCATGCGCAAAAACGCATCGACCTGTTGGGCATGACCTTGGTCAGCGGCAACGCCTGGGTCGACCAGGAACAGGTCGACGCCCTCAAGGCCGTGGAGCGCATGGGCGTGGAGAAAGAGGTCGGCGTGTATTCCGGCGCCGCCTACCCGCTGCTGCATGACTACGCCACCTACGAGGCGGAAAAAGCCCTGTTCGGCTCGGGTTGGCCGGGAGCCTTCAAGAACCCGCGACCGACCTCGCCCTCCCAGCTGGTCGCGCCACCGGATGGCCTGGCGACCCACACCCAGCTGCGCAAGGAAACCGCCGCGCAATTCATCGTCGACAGCGTAAGGGCCAACCCGCATCAGGTGACGATCCTGGCAGTCGGCCCGCTGACCAACGTCGCCCTGGCGATCCGCTCGGCGCCGGACATCGTGCCGCTGATCAAGCGCATCGTGTACATGGGCGGTGCATTGGAGATTCCGGGCAATACCACGCCGGCAGCGGAGTTCAACTGGTGGTTCGACCCGGAGGCGGCGAAGATCGTGTTGCGCGCTCCCATCGAGCACGTGATTTTCCCCAACGACGTGTGCGAGAAGGTCACCTTCGACAAGTCGGTGTACCAGCGCGTGATTGCGCAGAAAGGCGCGATTGCCGACCTGTACAAGCATGAGTTCGGCCCGTTGTTCGACAAGGACCCCAGCTACCACAGCTTCACCTGGGACAGCCTGCCGGCGCTGTATCTGGTCAACCCGCAGATCGTGACCGAGTCACGCGAGTTGTGGGTGGATGTGGACGCCACCTTTGGCGCCGACTACGGCCGCGCACTGGGCTACAAGAAAGGCGCCCCGGTAGGCACGCAGAAGGCCAAGGTGGTGTTCGGCGTGGATCAGAAGACATTCTGGGACGGCTACGTCAACCTCGTAACCCTGCCGACACCGGTCAAGCACTGACCGGCTGCGCGCGACCCCCCTTGCGGGGGGCGCGCCGGGCGCAACCCGCCCCCCCCAAC
>NZ_JASCPP010000214.1:0-3629 GCF_029959745.1 Pseudomonas sp. PS01298
CGCGAAAGCGGTGGATCAGTCAGCCCATCTTTAACTGACCCACCGCTTTCGCGAGCAAGCCCGCTCCCACAGTTGATTTGCAGCGTTTGATAGATCGTGACTGAGCCTCTTGTTGGATCCGCAAACCCCTTCCTATAATCGGTGCGGCTTACCCAAGCCCTGCCCGACCGCGTGCTACCCGCACACAGCGCGTCCAGGCACCGTTCTATCGTGTCTGACCGGTGTTCGCTCCCATCCCGAGCCGCCCCGCGCACTGCCCTGATCCATGGGTGTTCGACCAATAATAATCCGCGTCCAAACGCGCAATGACCATCAGGGATACTTCAATGAGCACCGCCTATAACGAGGCCGCAACCGCCGCCCCGACCAACTCGACCGCCCGCGTCGCCACCGCGAGCATCGTCGGCACGGCCATCGAGTTCTACGATTTCTATATCTACGCCACCGCCGCCGCGCTGGTGATCGGCCCGGTGTTCTTTCCGCAGAGCTCCGGCACCGCGCAGATGCTGGCGTCGTTCCTGACCTTCGGCATTGCCTTCATCGCCCGCCCGCTGGGCTCGGCGCTGTTCGGGCACTTTGGCGACCGTATCGGGCGCAAATCCACGCTGGTTGCCTCGCTCCTGCTCATGGGCGTGTGCACCACGTTGATCGGCTTGCTGCCCGGCTATGACAGCATCGGCGCCTGGGCACCGATCCTGTTGTGTGTGCTGCGTTTCGGCCAGGGCCTGGGGCTCGGCGGAGAATGGGGCGGTGCGGCGTTGCTGGCGACTGAAAACGCACCGAAGGGCAAGCGCGCCTGGTTCGGCATGTTTCCGCAACTGGGCCCGTCGATTGGGTTTCTCGCGGCCAACGGCTTGTTCCTGATCCTGGCCATGAACCTCAGCGACGAGCAGTTCCGCAGTTGGGGCTGGCGGATCCCGTTCATCCTCAGCGCCGCGCTGGTGATGGTTGGCCTGTACGCGCGCCTGAAGCTGCATGAAACCCCGGTATTCGCCAATGCCGTCGCTAAGGAAGCGCCGGTGAAAGTGCCGTTGGTGGAACTGTTCAGCCAGCACTGGCTGCCGGTCCTGCTGGGCGCCGCCTCGATGGTGGTGTGCTATGCGCTGTTCTACATCACCACGGCGTTTTCCCTCAGCTACGGCGTATCCACCCTGGGCTACAGCCGCGAGACGTTCCTGGGCCTGCTGTGTTTTGCCGTGCTGTTCATGGGCCTGGCCACACCGTTGGCAGCCTTGGCCAGTGACCGCTACGGGCGCAAGCCGGTGCTGATCGTCGGCGCGATCCTGGCGATTCTGTCGGGCTTTACCATGGAGCCGCTGCTGACCCACGGCTCGACCTGGGCGGTTGCGCTGTTCCTGGCGTTGGAGCTGTTCCTGATGGGTGTGACCTTCGCCCCGATGGGCGCGATGCTGCCGGAATTGTTCCCGACCCGCGTGCGTTATACCGGTGCTTCGGCGGCGTATAACCTGGGTGGGATTGTCGGAGCGTCGGCTGCACCGTTCTTCGCGACCAAGCTGGTGGCGATGGGTGGGCTGAGTTATGTCGGTGGGTATGTGTCGGCGGCAGCGTTGCTCAGCCTGATTGCTGTGCTGTGCCTGAAAGAGACGCGTCACAATGATTTGAACAAGGTCGCCTGATGACGATCATTCCCACGCTCTGCGTGGGAATGCATCCGCTGACGCCCTGCGTCATGCCCTAGGAGCGGACGCGGCGTTCCCACGCGAAGCATGGGAACGCTCAGCGTGGGATTACAGTTCTACAACAACAGCCTTCGAAGCACGGGTAGCTTTAGCCCGGGCCGCCTCAATCGACTCATCCCGCGCCAACGCCACGCCCATGCGGCGCTGACCATTCACTTCCGGCTTGCCAAACAGACGCAACGCCGTGTCCGGCTCGCTCAAGGCTGCGCCCAGGTTGGCAAATGCCGTCTGGGTCGATTGCCCTTCCACCAGGATCACTGCCGACGCCGAAGGGCCGAACTGACGGATCAATGGAATCGGCAGGCCAAGAATGGCGCGCGCGTGCAGGGCGAACTGCGACAGGTCCTGGGAAATCAGGGTCACCAGGCCAGTGTCATGCGGGCGCGGCGAAACTTCGCTGAACCACACCTGGTCGCCCTTGATGAACAATTCCACGCCAAACAGACCACGGCCACCCAGCGCCTCGGTCACGGCTTTGGCAACCCGCTCGGATTCCGCCAGGGCAATCGGGCTCATGGCCTGCGGCTGCCAGGATTCCTGGTAGTCGCCCTTCTCCTGACGGTGACCGACCGGCGCGCAGAAAGTGGTGCCACCGACGTGACGCACGGTCAGCAGAGTGATTTCGTAGTCGAAGTCGATAAAGCCCTCGATGATCACCCGGCCTTTACCGGCCCGCCCGCCTTCCTGGGCGTAGTCCCAGGCTTTCTGCACGTCGTCGACGCTGCGCAGCAGGCTCTGGCCCTTGCCCGACGAACTCATCACCGGCTTGACCACGCACGGGAAGCCCAGGTCCTGGACGGCCTTGCTGTAGTCTTCGAACGTGTCGGCGAAGTGATACGGCGAGGTCGGCAGGTCCAGCTCTTCGGCGGCCAGGCGACGGATGCCTTCGCGGTTCATGGTCAGCGAGGTGGCCCGTGCGGTCGGGATCACGGTGAAGCCTTCGGCCTCCAATTCCACCAGGGTGGCGGTGGCAATGGCTTCGATTTCCGGCACGATGAAGTGCGGTTTTTCCGCTTCGATCACCGCACGCAGGGCCGCGCCGTCGAGCATGTTGATCACGTGGCTGCGATGCGCCACCTGCATGGCCGGCGCGTTGGCGTAGCGATCCACGGCAATCACTTCAACGCCCAGGCGTTGCAGTTCGATTACCACTTCCTTGCCCAGCTCACCGCAGCCACACAGCAAAACGCGGGTCGCGGTTGGCGACAATGGAGTTCCGATTCGGGTCATCTCAGGTCCTCAGGGGAGCGGATCATTTGGAGAAAGGCCGGCATTTTACATGAACTGTAAAAATTGGCCTCAGTTGGCGACGGCCCGCTTGCGCACACGCCAGGCCATGATCAACCACACCGCCGTGACTCCGGCGAACTTCGACACCAGCGCGGTGCCTGCCACGGCGGGTGTGAGCGCGCCGATCAGGCCGAAGAAGATAAACGTATCGAGGGGAATGCTCAGCGCCGAACTTATCCACAGGCGGTCATGCAGCGGGCGCTTGGTGATGCTGAATACCAGCCAGTCGATGCACTCCGACACCGCGAACGCCGTGGCGCTGGCCAGGGCGATGGAGGGATCGGAGGTGATATACGACAGCACCAGCGCCGCCAGCATGGCGATGATCGCACCATGGCCGAAGCGGGTCTGCACCATGTCGCGCAGGACAAACACCAGGCCACCCCAGGCCGACCAGATGACGTCCAGGTGTGGGGCGGTGGAGAAGGCGAAGTTGATCAGCACGACGCTGCTGATGTAGGCGATCAGGAAGAACATGGGGCGCGGGACCTGTAAATAATGCGCACAGGGTAATGCACCACACCCTTTGTGGCGAGCGGGCTTGCCCCGCGTTGGGGTGCGCAGCAGCCCTGAAACCTGCACCGCGGTTCTTCTGATGTAACGCGGCGCGTCTATTGGGGCTGCTGCGCAGCCCAACGC
>NZ_JASCPP010000215.1:0-3537 GCF_029959745.1 Pseudomonas sp. PS01298
TTCCGATTGTGGGCGCCGGGTTGTTGGGGGGATTGGGGTGATCCGGTGTGGGAGGTGATCCGGTTTAGTGCCGAGACCGCTTCGCCGCTTTCGCGAGCAAGCCCGCTCCCACACTTGGAATGCATTCAAAATGTGGGAGCGGGCTTGCTCGCGAAGAGGCCCGCACCGTCACTTCAAATCACGCGGGCACCCCCGCATCCGCCAACAACCCCACGCCCTCGATTGCGGTGATCGCGCATTGCTCGTCGATGTCCGATGTGTCGCCACTGATCCTGATCGCCCCCAGTACCACCCCCTCTCGATCTCGAATCAATACCCCGCCCGGTGCCGGGACCACGCTGCCCTGCCCCAGGCTGTTCAATGCCGCGATAAACGCCGGGCGCTGCTGCGCGTCCAGTGCCAACAAGCGCGAGCCCTTGCCCAGCGCGATCGCGCCCCAGGCCTTGCCGATGGCGATCTGCGGGCGCAGCAGGCTGGCGCCGTCTTCGCGTTGCAGGGTGATCAAGTGGCCGCCGCTGTCGAGGACCGCGATGGTCAGCGGCGCCGTCGACAGCGTGCGCCCTGCGTTGAGGGCCTGACTGGCGAGCTGGGTGGCGATTTTCAAGGTTAAAGCGCTCATGGTGCCGTCCTTCTTTTGTTATTGGGAAAGCGGTGGAGGTCTGTCTGATCAGATGCTCGATCAAACAAATAGAACACAATGAAAATTAATTTTGTATACAATAATTTCGCACAAACACTCCATACGTCGAAAAAATGCCTTCCGACGAACGCAAAGGGCCGCGAACAAAATGGATTGACCTGCGCCGCTCGCCGTGAATACACTTTATCCAGACACCACTTGTATACAATTACAAAACGCAAGAGGCACCAAAATCATGAGCAAAATGAGAGCAATCGAAGCCGCCGTCCTGGTGATGCGCCGTGAAGGCGTGGACACCGCCTTCGGTATCCCTGGCGCCGCGATCAACCCGCTGTATTCGGCCTTGCAGAAGGTCGGTGGCATCGATCACGTCCTTGCTCGCCACGTTGAAGGCGCCTCGCACATGGCCGAGGGTTACACCCGCACCAAGGCCGGCAATATCGGCGTGTGCATCGGCACTTCGGGCCCGGCGGGCACCGACATGGTCACCGGCCTCTACAGCGCTTCGGCGGACTCGATCCCGATCCTGTGCATCACCGGCCAAGCCCCGCGTGCACGGATGCACAAGGAAGACTTCCAGGCCGTCGACATCACCAGCATCGTCAAGCCCGTGACCAAGTGGGCAACCACTGTGCTCGAACCTGGCCAGGTGCCCTACGCGTTCCAGAAAGCCTTCTACGAAATGCGCTCAGGCCGCCCAGGCCCAGTGTTGATCGACCTGCCGTTCGACGTGCAGATGGCCGAGATCGAATTCGACATCGACGCCTACCAGCCGCTGCCCCTGGCCAAGCCGCTGGCAACCCGCATCCAGGTGGAAAAAGCCCTGGCCCTGCTCGATGCCGCCGAGCGGCCGTTGCTGGTCAGCGGCGGTGGCGTGATCAATGCCGACGCCAGCGAACTGCTGGTGGAGTTCGCCGAACTCACTGGTATCCCGGTGATTCCGACCCTGATGGGCTGGGGCACCATCCCCGACGACCACCCGCTGATGGTCGGCATGGTCGGCCTGCAAACCTCCCACCGCTATGGCAACGCGACGATGCTCAAGTCGGACGTGGTGCTCGGCATCGGCAACCGCTGGGCCAACCGCCACACCGGTTCGGTGGAGGTCTACACCGAAGGCCGCAAGTTCATTCACGTCGACATCGAGCCGACGCAGATTGGCCGCGTGTTCACCCCGGACCTGGGCATCGTCTCCGACGCCGGTTCCGCGCTGACCCTGTTCATTGAAGTGGCCCGCGAGTGGAAAGCCGCCGGCAAGCTCAAGGACCGCAGCGCCTGGCTGCATGATTGCCAGCAGCGCAAGGCCACCCTGCAGCGCAAGACCCACTTCGACGCGGTGCCGGTCAAGCCGCAACGGGTGTACGAAGAGATGAACCAGGTGTTCGGCAAAGACACCTGCTACGTCAGCACCATCGGCCTGTCGCAGATTGCCGGCGCGCAATTCCTCCACGTGTACAAGCCGCGCCACTGGATCAACTGCGGCCAGGCCGGCCCGTTGGGCTGGACCATCCCCGCAGCGCTCGGCGTGGTCAAGGCCGACCCGAGCCGCAAGGTGGTGGCGTTGTCCGGCGACTATGACTTCCAGTTCATGATCGAAGAGCTGGCGGTGGGCGCGCAATTCAAGCTGCCGTACATCCACGTGGTGGTGAACAACTCCTACCTGGGGCTGATCCGCCAGGCCCAGCGCGGTTTTGAAATGGACTACTGCGTCCAGCTGTCCTTCGACAACCTCAACGCGCCGGAGCTCAACGGTTATGGCGTCGACCACGTCGCCGTCGCCGAAGGCCTGGGTTGCAAGGCCCTGCGTGTGTTCGAGCCGGGCCAGATCCAGCCGGCCCTGCGCAAGGCGCAGGAGATGATCGAGGAATTCAAGGTGCCGGTGATCGTCGAGATCATCCTGGAGCGCGTGACCAATATTTCCATGGGCACCGAGATCAACGCCGTCAACGAATTCGAAGATCTGGCCCTGGTCGGCAACGATGCGCCGACTGCCATTTCCCTGCTTGATTAAGGAGAACCCTATGCCGCGCTTTGCCGCCAACCTGTCCATGCTGTTTACCGAGCAGGACTTTCTCGCCCGCTTCAAAGCCGCCGCCGAGGCCGGTTTCGAAGGGGTCGAGTACCTGTTCCCGTATGAGTTCAGCTCCGCCGAAATCAAGGCACAACTTGACGCCCATGGCCTGACCCAAGTGCTGTTCAACCTGCCGGCCGGTGATTGGGCCAAGGGCGAGCGCGGCCTGGCGTGCCACCCGGATCGGGTCGAGGAGTTCCGCGCCGGGGTCAACCTGGCCATCGCCTACGCCGAGGTGCTGGGCAATACCCAGATCAACTGCCTGGCGGGGATCCGGCCTGCCGGTGTCGATGATGCAACCCTGGAAAAGACGTTTGTCGCCAACCTCAAGTACGCGGCCGACAAGCTGCAAGCGGTGGGCATCAAGCTGGTGATGGAAGCCATCAACACCCGCGACATCCCGGGCTTCTACCTCAACAACACCGCGCAGGCCCTGTCGATTCGCGAGCAAGTGGGCAGCGCCAACCTGTTCCTGCAATACGACATCTATCACATGCAAATCATGGAAGGCGACCTGGCCCGCACCATGGCCGCGCACCTGGGCGAGATCAACCATATCCAGCTGGCGGACAACCCCGGGCGCAATGAGCCGGGTACCGGCGAGATCAACTATCGCTTCCTGTTCGAGCATCTGGACCGCATCGGTTACTCGGGCTGGGTCGGCTGTGAATACAAGCCGCTGACCACCACCGAAGCGGGTTTGGGCTGGCTCAAAACCCACAACGCGATCTGACTGAACAAACACGGGACCCAATGTGGGAGCGGGCTTGCTCGCGAAAGCGGTGTATCAGTCGACATCAATGCTGAATGTCAGACTGCATTCGCG
>NZ_JASCPP010000216.1:0-3536 GCF_029959745.1 Pseudomonas sp. PS01298
GGCTTGCCTGCGATGGCGGTGTGTCATTCACCACCGCTATCGCAGGCAAGCCAGCTCCCACATTTTTTACCGCGTTCAGTCTTCGAGGGCGCGCACGCGCTGCATGCGTTTCTGCTCTACCGGTGCATCAGCCACCTGCAGCTCGAAGTCAAAATCAATCTGCGCAAACCGCCCTTCCACGCCAAATTCCCGGGCCAGTTGCGGATCGTCGCTGAAGCGAATTTCGGCGATCAATTCATCCCGCGTGGCGTAGGCAAAATCATCATGCAGGTACGGATCATCCGACAGGTTGATCTGCGTGGTCAGGTGCCGATGGCCCGGGGCCGAGATAAAGAAGTGGATGTGCGCCGGCCGCTGCCCGTGACGCCCCAGTTGATCAAGCAACTGCTGGGTCGGCCCGGTCGGCGGGCAGCCGTAGCCCGACGGCACGATGCTGCGAAACCGGTAGTTGCCCTGGGCGTCGGTCTCGATGCGCCGACGCAGGTTGAACGCCGATTGCGTCGGGTCAAACCACGAATAGGTGCCGCCGGTATTGGCCTGCCACACATCCACGATCGCCCCCGCCAACGGTTTGCCATCGGTGTCACGCACTTGCCCGCGCATGAACAGCGGCACCGCGGCGTCCGTGCCATCGTCCAGCCGCGCCTCGTACTTGGACAGCGGCGCACCCGCCACATACAGCGGGCCCTCGATGGTGCGCGGAGTGCCGCCTGATTTACCGGCTTGCTCGTCAGCGGCGTCCATCAGCAAGTCCAGGTAGTGCTCCAGGCCGAGCCCGGCGGCGAGCAGTCCCGCCTCCTGGTTCTTGCCCAGCTCATTCAGGTAGTTGACCGCCTTCCAGAACTCTTCCGGGGTCACTTCGAGGTCTTCGATGATGTTTACCGTATCGCGCAGGATCCGGTAGATCAGCGCCTTGGTGCGCGGGCTGCCGCCGTCATTGAGGTTGCCGCTGGCTTCCTCGAGGAACTGTTGGGCGTGGGCAGTCTGGGACAGTCGGATGGACATGGTGCAATCCTCATCTTGTAATTATTGGGTGCAGAACAGGCTCAGCGGTCGTCCTCATGGATCGACGAAGGGTGCCGGCACAGGGCATTCACTTCGATGGCCATGTAGGGGTAGAGCGGTAGTTGCATCAGCAGGTCGTGCAGCTCTTGCACGCTGTCGACATCGAACACGCTGTAGTTGGCGTAGTGCCCGGCGATGCGCCACAGGTGGCGCCATTTGCCTTGTTGTTGCAGGCGCTGCGCCAGGGCTTTTTCGTCGGCCTTGAGGCTGGCGGCCCGCTCGGGATTCATGTCGACGGGCAGGTTCACGGTCATTTTTACGTGGAACAGCATGGCAGGCGCCTCTTAGTGTTTGTCACGACGGAAGAACGCCAGGCGCTCTTCATCGATGGCCAGGCCCAGGCCCGGAGCGGTGGAGACATGCAACTGGAAATCGCGGTACACCGGCGGCTCGACCAGGATGTCTTCGGTGAGCAACAAGGGGCCGAACAGTTCGGTGTCCCACGCCAGCGTGTTCAAGGTCAGGAAGGCATGCGCCGAGGCCAGGGTGCCGATGCCGCCTTCGAGCATGGTGCCGCCGTAGAGGCCGATCCCCGCGGCCTCGGCAATCGCCGCCGTGCGCAACACCGCGCGGGGGCCGCCGTTCTTGGCGATCTTCAGCGCGAACACCGACGCCGCGCCTTCGCGGGCCAGGTTGAAGGCATCCTCCACACATTCGATGGATTCATCCGCCATGATCGGCGTCGGGCTGGACAGGTTGAGCCGGGCCATGCCGCTACGGTTGTTGCGCGAGATCGGCTGTTCGATCAGGTCGATACCGTGGTCGCCGAGCACCTTGCACGCGCGCAGGGCCACGGCTTCGTCCCAGGCCTGGTTGACGTCGACGCGCACACTGGCGCGCTCGCCCAACGCTTTCTTGATCGCGATGACATGGGCCAGGTCGCGCCCGACTTCACCGGCACCGATCTTCAACTTGAAGATGCGGTGGCGACGCAGGTCGAGCATCTTTTCGGCCTCGGCAATGTCCTGTTCGGTGTTGCCGCTGGCCAGGGTCCAGGCTACCGGCAAGGCATCACGCACGCGGCCCCCGAGCAGCTCGCTGACCGGCAGGTCCAGGCGCTTGCCCAGGGCGTCGAGCAAGGCGCTTTCGATACCTGACTTGGCAAAGGTGTTGCCGCGAATACTGCGCTCCAGGCGCAGCATCGCCGCGTTGATATTGCTCGCGTCCTGGCCGATCAGCAGCGGTGCGAAATGGCGGTCGATGTTGACCTTGATGCTGTCGGGGCTCTCGTTACCGTAGCTCAGGCCGCCAATGGTGGTGGCTTCACCGATACCCTCGATGCCGTCGGCGCAGCGCACGCGGATGATCACCAGGGTCTGGTTTTGCATGGTGTGCATCGCCAGCTTGTGCGGGCGGATGGTAGGAAGGTCGACGATGACGGTGTCGATCGACTCGATGGCGCAAATCGGCATGGCAATACCCGTTGGGTTCTTTATTGGTTTTGACCGATTCTGTACCCTATTTTTCGAGGCTTCCAATATAGAATGGGTCTCGCACAATACCCTCAAGGTATGAAAGGAGCCGTCATGGAACTGCGTCACCTGCGCTATTTCCAGGTGTTGGGGGAAACCCTCAACTTCACCCGCGCCGCCGAACGCCTGCACATCGCCCAGCCGCCGTTGAGCCGGCAGATCCAGCAACTGGAGGATGAGTTGGGCGTGGTCTTGCTTGAACGCGGCCGGCCCCTGCGGCTGACCGAAGCCGGGCGGTTTTTCTATGAGCACGCCAATGTGTTGCTCGAACAATTGGGCAAGGTCTGCGACAACACCCGGCGCATTGGCCAGGGTGAGAAGACCTGGCTGGGCATCGGCTTTGCCCCGTCGACGCTGTATGGCGTGCTGCCCGAACTGATCCGGCGCCTGCGCAACCATGACGCGCTGGAGCTGGAGTTGGGCTTGTCGGAGATGACCACCCTGCAGCAGGTCGAAGCGCTCAAGGCCGGGCGCATTGATGTGGGTTTCGGGCGTATCCGCATCGACGACCCGGCCATCGTCCAGCGCGTGCTGGTGGAGGACCGCCTGGTGGCCGTGCTGCCCGCCGGCCATCCTCTGCTCGAGGCGCCCGCCACCCTTGCCCAACTGGCCGCCGAGCCGTTCGTGCTGTACCCCGGCAACCCGCGCCCCAGCTATGCCGACCATGTGATTGCGTTGTTCGACGCGCACGGCTTGAGCCTCAAGGTGGCGCAGTGGACCAACGAATTGCAGACCGCCATCGGCCTGGTCGGCGCGGGCATGGGCGTGACGCTGGTACCGGCCTCGGTGCAGGTGCTGCACCGCGCGGACATCGGCTACACGCCGATTGTAGAAGCCACCGCGACGTCGCCGATCATCCTCAGCCGGCGGGTGAATGATCAGTCGCCGGGGCTGAGTCATTGTTTGCACTTGGTGGAAGAGTTGATCTGAAAAATTCCATACATTGAAAATCCAGGGTGGGAGCTGGCTTGCCTGCGATGGCGGTGGTGAATGTTGCAC
>NZ_JASCPP010000217.1:0-3424 GCF_029959745.1 Pseudomonas sp. PS01298
GCGTTGGATCAGTCGCTGAAAGTATGGACTGACACAGCGCATTCGCGGGCAAGCCCGCTCCCACATTGAATCGCCTGCACCTGCTGGAAATCGCTTATTTGGCAGTAAACGCCGAGTAGCTGTTCATCAGGTTGCGGTAGTTGGGGATGCGCGGCGACAGCAGGTTGGCCAGGCCTTCCATGTCGTTGCGCCAGTCCACTTGCAGCTCACAAGCCACGGCGAACCAGTTCACCAGTTGCGCACCGGCGGCGGTCATACGGGCCCAGGCGGCTTGTTGCACAGTTTCGTTGAAAGTACCGGAGGCGTCGGTGACCACGAACACCTCGAAGCCTTCGTCGAGGGCGCACAGGGTCGGGAACGCTACGCACACGTCCGTCACCACGCCGGCAATGATGATCTGCTTGCGACCGGTAGCCTTGACCGCCTTGACGAAATCTTCGTTGTCCCAGGCGTTGATCTGGCCAGGGCGGGCGATGTACGGCGCGTCCGGGAACAGTGCCTTGAGCTCTGGCACCAGTGGGCCGTTAGGACCGCCTTCAAAACTGGTGGTCAGGATGGTCGGCAGGTTGAAGAACTTCGCCACATCGGCCAGGGCCAGCACGTTGTTCTTGAATTCGTTGGGGGAGAAATCCTGCACCAGCGAGATCAGGCCGGTCTGGTGATCCACCAACAGCACCACCGCGTCATCTTTGTTCAAGCGCTTGTAAGTCATGGGTTAACTCCTTCGGGGGTTTAAAAAGCAAAACACGAGCAGCCAAACGCGCCCCAGAAACCCTGGAAGTCGCTGACGGGCACGCTGCTGAGGCGCGCCTTTTCATGGCTGTGGGAATGCACGCCGCACGGGCCGCTGCACTGGTGAACCTGAGCCTGCACCGGGGAAGTCGGGCGCCAGTGACCCGGCACCTTGACCACCGGCGACCAGTCCGGCAGCACCGGCACACGCGGCGGCGCGACATCGTCGAAGTCGCCGGCGCCGTACACCACCTTGCCGCCGACCACGGTCAGCACCGATTCGATCCACTTGATGGCCTCTTCATCAACGCTGAAAAAATCCGCCGAGAGCGCGGCGACGTCCGCCAACTGGCCGACCTTGATCTGGCCCTTCTTGCCCTGCTCGGACGAGAACCAGGCGCTGCCATGGGTGAACAGTTCCAGCGCAGTCAGGCGCGGCAGGCCTTCGGCGTGCAGCTCCAGGCCGCCCACGGTGCGGCCGCTGACCATCCAGTACAGCGAGGTCCACGGGTTGTAGCTGGAGACCCGCGTGGCATCGGTACCGGCGCCTACCGGCACGCCTTCGGCGAGCATGCGCTTGATCGGCGGCGTGGCTTCGGCCGCCTTGGCGCCGTAGCGCTCGACAAAGTACTCACCCTGGAACGCCATGCGATCCTGGATCGCAATACCGCCGCCGAGGGCGCGCACGCGCTCGATATTTTTCGGCGTGATGGTTTCGGCATGGTCGAAAAACCACGGCAGGCCATTGAACGGAATGTCGCGATTGACCTTCTCGAACACGTCGAGCATGCGCGAAATGGACTCGTCATAGGTTGCGTGCAGGCGGAACGGCCAGCGCTGCTCCACCAGATGGCGCACCACCGGCTCCAACTCCTGCTCCATGCTTTGCGGCAAGTCGGGACGCGGCTCAAGGAAGTCTTCGAAGTCGGCGGCGGAGAACACCAGCATCTCGCCGGCGCCGTTGTGGCGCAGATAATCGTCGCCCTGATGCAGACTGACGCTGGAGGTCCAGTGCTTGAAGTCGCTGAGTTCTTCCTTGGGCTTCTGGGTGAACAGGTTGTAGGCGATGCGCACCGTCAACTGTTGATCCTTGGCCAGTTGTTCGATCACCGCGTAGTCATCGGGATAGTTCTGGAAACCACCGCCGGCGTCGATGGCGCTGGTCAGGCCGAGGCGATTAAGTTCGCGCATGAACTGGCGGGTGGAGTTGACCTGATATTCCAGCGGCAATTTCGGGCCTTTGGCCAGGGTCGCATACAGGATCATCGCGTTGGGCCGCGCCACCAGCATGCCGGTGGGGTTGCCGTGGCTGTCGCGCACGATCTCACCGCCCGGCGGGTTCGGCGTGTCCTTGGTATAGCCGGCCACGCGCAGTGCAGCGCGGTTGAGCAAGGCGCGGTCATACAGGTGCAGCACGAACACCGGCGTGTCGGGTGCGGCCTGGTTGAGTTCGTCGAGGGTGGGCATGCGTTTTTCGGCGAACTGGAATTCGTTCCAGCCGCCGACCACGCGTACCCATTGCGGCGTCGGGGTGCGATCAGCCTGGTCCTTGAGCATGCGCAGGGCATCGGCCAGCGACGGCACGCCTTCCCAGCGCAGTTCGAGGTTGTAGTTGAGCCCGCCACGGATCAGGTGCAGATGCGAGTCGTTGAGGCCGGGGATCACGGTGCGGCCCTTGAGGTCGATGACCTGGGTGCCACTGCCGCGCAGGGCCAGGGCTTCACCGTCGGTGCCGACGACGACAAAGCGGCCTTCATGAATAGCGACGGCAGTGGCGCGCGGGTTTTCACGGTCCACGGTGTGGAACTGGCCATTGAACAGAATCAGATCGGCGTTCATAGGGTTTCCTTTACTGAGGCTTCAAGCCAGGGAGCGAACAGGCGGGTGGCGGCCGGCATCAGCAGGTAGACCACCAGCAGCACGATGGTCAGCGTCACCAGGAAGGTCGCGACCACGTAGTTGGATAAAAACGGGTGCAGGCGCAGGACCGGGCCCCACACGATGGGCACCAGCAGGGTCAGCGGCAGGATCACGCACAGGGTGACCACCGCCTGCTTCCAGCGCGGCGGCTTGGCGGCGCTGTCGGCCAGGGGCGTGAACCAGAACTCGTTGACCGCGCCGATTTCGGTGTTGTCGCCTTCCGCCAGCATGGGTGTGGCTTCGGCGATGAGGGTTTTGCGCTCGGCGGAATCGAGCCAGGTTTGCAGGTCATCGGTGGAGCGGTAGCGCAATACGCAGGTGAACAGCGCCAGGCCGTTCTGTTTGCTGCGCACGACGTCGACGCCGAGGTGCCCGGGGCGCGCGCCGGCGATTCGTACGATGTGGCGTAGCCAGGTTTCGTAGTTGGCTTCCTGGCCGGGTTTGATCAGGTGTTTGACGACCAGGGTGACGACTTCGTCGGGTCCGGTTTTGGGTGCTGGGTGCATGGGTGCCCCTCTGCCTTGATGGTTTGGCGGTGAGAGGAGTTTGGGGGGATGGGGGGTGGGGAAAATTGGATGTACGTGCTGTTTGGGGGGGGACGTTGAGATTGAGGTTGAGTGTATATCCGTTATTTGGGTCATGGCCGCGTATGGTTCCGCTCTTACAGCGGGTCACTTTTGAACAGCGCAAAAGTAACCAAAACGCTCTTGCCCCAACACTCGGCACCTCGCCTAGGCTCGGTGTGCCCTCACTCCGGCTTGAATCCGTGGGC
>NZ_JASCPP010000218.1:0-3269 GCF_029959745.1 Pseudomonas sp. PS01298
TTGAGAAATTCGAATTTTCGGCGAATGTCGTCTTCACAGTATAACCAGATTGCTTGGGGTTATATGGTCAAGTGAAGAAGCGCATACGGTGGATGCCTTGGCAGTCAGAGGCGATGAAAGACGTGGTAGCCTGCGAAAAGCTTCGGGGAGTCGGCAAACAGACTTTGATCCGGAGATGTCTGAATGGGGGAACCCAGCCATCATAAGATGGTTATCTTGTACTGAATACATAGGTGCAAGAGGCGAACCAGGGGAACTGAAACATCTAAGTACCCTGAGGAAAAGAAATCAACCGAGATTCCCTTAGTAGTGGCGAGCGAACGGGGACTAGCCCTTAAGTGGCTTTGAGATTAGCGGAACGCTCTGGAAAGTGCGGCCATAGTGGGTGATAGCCCTGTACGCGAAAATCTCTTAGTCATGAAATCGAGTAGGACGGAGCACGAGAAACTTTGTCTGAATATGGGGGGACCATCCTCCAAGGCTAAATACTACTGACTGACCGATAGTGAACTAGTACCGTGAGGGAAAGGCGAAAAGAACCCCGGAGAGGGGAGTGAAATAGATCCTGAAACCGTATGCGTACAAGCAGTGGGAGCAGACTTTGTTCTGTGACTGCGTACCTTTTGTATAATGGGTCAGCGACTTATTTTCAGTGGCGAGCTTAACCGAATAGGGGAGGCGTAGCGAAAGCGAGTCTTAATAGGGCGTCTAGTCGCTGGGAATAGACCCGAAACCGGGCGATCTATCCATGGGCAGGTTGAAGGTTGGGTAACACTAACTGGAGGACCGAACCGACTACCGTTGAAAAGTTAGCGGATGACCTGTGGATCGGAGTGAAAGGCTAATCAAGCTCGGAGATAGCTGGTTCTCCTCGAAAGCTATTTAGGTAGCGCCTCATGTATCACTGTAGGGGGTAGAGCACTGTTTCGGCTAGGGGGTCATCCCGACTTACCAAACCGATGCAAACTCCGAATACCTACAAGTGCCGAGCATGGGAGACACACGGCGGGTGCTAACGTCCGTCGTGAAAAGGGAAACAACCCAGACCGTCAGCTAAGGTCCCAAAGTTATGGTTAAGTGGGAAACGATGTGGGAAGGCTTAGACAGCTAGGAGGTTGGCTTAGAAGCAGCCACCCTTTAAAGAAAGCGTAATAGCTCACTAGTCGAGTCGGCCTGCGCGGAAGATGTAACGGGGCTCAAACCATACACCGAAGCTACGGGTATCACGTAAGTGATGCGGTAGAGGAGCGTTCTGTAAGCCTGTGAAGGTGAGTTGAGAAGCTTGCTGGAGGTATCAGAAGTGCGAATGCTGACATGAGTAACGACAATGGGTGTGAAAAACACCCACGCCGAAAGACCAAGGTTTCCTGCGCAACGTTAATCGACGCAGGGTTAGTCGGTCCCTAAGGCGAGGCTGAAAAGCGTAGTCGATGGAAAACAGGTTAATATTCCTGTACTTCTGGTTATTGCGATGGAGGGACGGAGAAGGCTAGGCCAGCTTGGCGTTGGTTGTCCAAGTTTAAGGTGGTAGGCTGAGATCTTAGGTAAATCCGGGATCTTAAGGCCGAGAGCTGATGACGAGTTAACTTTTAGTTAACGAAGTGGTTGATGCCATGCTTCCAAGAAAAGCTTCTAAGCTTCAGGTAACCAGGAACCGTACCCCAAACCGACACAGGTGGTTGGGTAGAGAATACCAAGGCGCTTGAGAGAACTCGGGTGAAGGAACTAGGCAAAATGGCACCGTAACTTCGGGAGAAGGTGCGCCGGTGAGGGTGAAGGACTTGCTCCGTAAGCTCATGCCGGTCGAAGATACCAGGCCGCTGCGACTGTTTATTAAAAACACAGCACTCTGCAAACACGAAAGTGGACGTATAGGGTGTGACGCCTGCCCGGTGCCGGAAGGTTAATTGATGGGGTTAGCTAACGCGAAGCTCTTGATCGAAGCCCCGGTAAACGGCGGCCGTAACTATAACGGTCCTAAGGTAGCGAAATTCCTTGTCGGGTAAGTTCCGACCTGCACGAATGGCGTAACGATGGCGGCGCTGTCTCCACCCGAGACTCAGTGAAATTGAAATCGCTGTGAAGATGCAGTGTATCCGCGGCTAGACGGAAAGACCCCGTGAACCTTTACTATAGCTTTGCACTGGACTTTGAATTTGCTTGTGTAGGATAGGTGGGAGGCTTTGAAGCGTGGACGCCAGTCTGCGTGGAGCCATCCTTGAAATACCACCCTGGCAACTTTGAGGTTCTAACTCAGGTCCGTTATCCGGATCGAGGACAGTGTATGGTGGGTAGTTTGACTGGGGCGGTCTCCTCCTAAAGAGTAACGGAGGAGTACGAAGGTGCGCTCAGACCGGTCGGAAATCGGTCGTAGAGTATAAAGGCAAAAGCGCGCTTGACTGCGAGACAGACACGTCGAGCAGGTACGAAAGTAGGTCTTAGTGATCCGGTGGTTCTGTATGGAAGGGCCATCGCTCAACGGATAAAAGGTACTCCGGGGATAACAGGCTGATACCGCCCAAGAGTTCATATCGACGGCGGTGTTTGGCACCTCGATGTCGGCTCATCACATCCTGGGGCTGAAGCCGGTCCCAAGGGTATGGCTGTTCGCCATTTAAAGTGGTACGCGAGCTGGGTTTAGAACGTCGTGAGACAGTTCGGTCCCTATCTGCCGTGGACGTTTGAGATTTGAGAGGGGCTGCTCCTAGTACGAGAGGACCGGAGTGGACGAACCTCTGGTGTTCCGGTTGTCACGCCAGTGGCATTGCCGGGTAGCTATGTTCGGAATAGATAACCGCTGAAAGCATCTAAGCGGGAAACTAGCCTCAAGATGAGATCTCACTGGAACCTTGAGTTCCCTGAAGGGCCGTCGAAGACTACGACGTTGATAGGTTGGGTGTGTAAGCGCTGTGAGGCGTTGAGCTAACCAATACTAATTGCCCGTGAGGCTTGACCATATAACACCCAAGCAATTTGCTTGCTTCGAGCTGAAAGGCAAAAGAGCACCAGATTGCGGTGTGTGAAGACGAAATGAACCGAAAGTTCGACGCTCACAAAACACCGAAAGCTATCACATACCCAATTTGCTGAAGCGAGACCACATGGTCACGACTCAGTACCCGAATTTCTTGACGACCATAGAGCATTGGAACCACCTGATCCCATCCCGAACTCAGCAGTGAAACGATGCATCGCCGATGGTAGTGTGGGGTTTCCCCATGTGAGAGTAGGTCATCGTCAAGATTAAATTCCAGAACCCCTGTTTGCTA
>NZ_JASCPP010000219.1:0-3246 GCF_029959745.1 Pseudomonas sp. PS01298
GAGCTGGCTTGCCTGCGATGGCGTCGGCACTGCCCGCATCACGGTTGTCGGGTCCACCGCTATCGCAGGCAAGCCAGCTCCCACATTGAAAATCCATGGCTTGCGAAATGGCAGGCAAAAAAATCCTGCCACCGAAAGGTCTGAATCAGGTAAATTCGCCACCCCTTCAGACAAGGATGTAGACGATGGCGAATGTTATCGCGCGGGTTGGCAGTGCAGGCCTATTGGGGGCACTGCTGATCACCTGCGCAGTGTTGATCACTTCACTGTATCCCCGGGAAAGCGCTGCGGCGCCGCTGATGATGCACTGCCGCGATTGCGAGAAAGGTGACGACACCTTCGATGCGACAAAATGGTTCAGCAGCGGCATGTACCGCCTTGAAACGGATATTGTTCCCAACCCGATGCGGACGATGACTCGCACTCATCCGGTGGTCTTCAAAGCCAAGGACAATGACCAACTGGTCGAGGCCGCGCTGCGTGGAATCGGCGATGTGCTCCCATCCTTCGATCCCCGCGCGTTTGAAGCACAGTGGCCCGTGTTAACCAAGCGCGTACGTTACAGCTACAGCTTTTTTATGCTGCCCGATGAACCCCGGGACCTCTATGACATGTACTTGCAAGTGGGCAAATACAAGCTGGTGATCGTGGTTGGGCTTGACGTCAATACCGGTGAAATCACCGCCGAGTATGACGGGCGTGTGATTCGTGAAAACGATGGTAATGACCCTGCGTACATGGACACGTTCGAAGAAATGGATGACGCCAACACCCGCTGACCGGGAGGCTGGCTGAACGAAAAATCCCGCCGAAAGGCGGGATTTTTTTGAGCGCGGGCTTATCAGGCCGGGAACAGCTCGCTCAGTTTCATGGCCAGCATCATGTCGCCTTCGGTGCGCAGCTTGCCGCTCATGAAGGCCTGCATGCCGTCGGTGTCGCCGCTGACGATGCCTTCCATGGTTTCGCCGTCGGTGACCAGGGTCACTTGGGCGTCAGGGTTTTCGCCTTCCAGCAGTTCGCAGGTGTTGTTCTTGACCACCAGCGAGAAGTTCTGGGTGTCGTCGATACGGAAACCGAACACCAGGTCCAGGCCGTCAGCAGCGGCTGGGTTGAATTTGGCTTTCATTGCTTCTACAGCTTTGGCTACGTCAGTCATGGTTTCGATCCTTTAGGGTAGAGTCCAGTGACCTTGGGGTCACGGTTGGCCGCAGTTCATCGGAACGTGATGAGCTGCGGCGCCTTCAACAGTTGCAAGTGGGTATGACTGTTGAAGGAAGCCAGTGCCACCTCGCGACCACGGAATTTCAGCTGGTTGAGCGAGGTGTTAACAATTTGCCAGTTCAGTTCGAAGGCCTGGGCCGCCGGCATTCGGGTTATCAGGTGGAGCAGGGCGGTGATGGTGCCGCCGGAGGTGAACACTGCAATCTTCTGTGCGTTGTCCGCGGCTTCCAGAATGCGCTGCAGGCCACCCTGGACCCGTTCGACGAAGCCCAGCCAGCTTTCCAGGCCCGGCGGATCATAGGTGCCGGCCAGCCAGCGCTCGATGATCAGGGCGAAGATGCGCTGGAATTCGCTGCGGTTCTGCGCGGCGTTGCGCAGGATCTCCAGGGCTTCGGGTTCGGTGGTGAGCAGATCGGGAAGCAGGGCGCGGATAATCGCGTCGGCGTCGAATTCGTTGAAGGCGCTGTCGATTTCCAGGGCCGGTACCGGCAGGCCGAGGGCGCTGTACTGATCAAAGGCGGCCGTGGCGGTGTGCTGCTGGCGGCGCAGGTCGCCGGCCACGCAGCGGTCGAACACCAGGCCCAGGTCCGCCAGGTGGCGCCCGAGCACTTGCGCTTGTTCCACGCCGACGGGCGACAGGACGTCATAGTCGTCTGCACCGAAGGAGGCCTGGCCATGTCGAATCAGATAGATGCTGCCCACGTCCGTTTTCCCGGTACGTTGAAAGTCTGGCGAGGTTATGAGGATGCCAGGGAGCTGTCAATGAAAAAACATACGCTTGTTTTAAAAGCTCGTTAGAGGCCGCCTACTGGCGGTTTGATCACTGGCTCGAACGCGGTGCCGCCGGTATGCTGGGGCAATCCGCGCCTGGCGCACTGCACTTGTAAGGAGTCACATGGATTTTTTGGCCGAATACGCGAGTTTCCTGGCGAAGACCGTCACCCTGGTGGTCGCTATTCTGGTGGTACTGATCAGCTTCGCGGCGCTGCGCAGCAAAGGCCGTCGCAAATCCGCGGGACAGCTGCAGGTCAGCAAACTGAATGATTTCTACAAGGGCCTGCGCGAGCGCCTGGAGTCGAGCCTGCTCGACAAGGACCAGCTCAAGGCCCTGCGCAAGTCCGAGAGCAAGACCGAAAAGAAGAAAGGCAAGAAGAAACCCGAGGCCAAGCCACGGGTGTTCGTGCTGGATTTCGACGGCGACATCAAGGCCTCGGCCACCGAGAGCCTGCGCCACGAAATCACTGCCTTGCTGAGCCTGGCCACCCCGAAGGACGAAGTGGTGCTGCGCCTGGAAAGCGGCGGCGGCATGGTCCACAGCTATGGCCTGGCGTCGTCACAACTGGCGCGTATCCGTCAGGCGGGCGTGCCATTGACCGTGTGCATCGACAAGGTCGCGGCCAGCGGCGGCTACATGATGGCGTGCATCGGCGAGAAGATCATCAGCGCACCGTTCGCGATCCTCGGCTCCATCGGCGTGGTGGCGCAGTTGCCCAACGTCAATCGCCTGCTGAAGAAACACGACATCGACTTTGAAGTGCTGACCGCCGGTGAGTACAAGCGCACCCTCACAGTGTTTGGCGAAAACACCGAGAAGGGCCGCGAGAAGTTCCAGGAAGACCTGGACATCACCCATCAACTGTTCAAGAACTTCGTCTCGCGCTATCGCCCGCAATTGGCGATTGATGATGTGGCGACCGGAGAAGTGTGGCTGGGTGTTGCAGCGTTGGACAAGCAACTGGTCGACGAGCTGCAGACCAGCGACGAATACCTGGCTACCAAGGCCAAGACCGCCGAGGTATTCCACCTGCACTACGCCGAGCGCAAGAGCCTGCAGGAGCGAGTGGGCCTGGCGGCCAGCGGCTCGGTGGACCGTGTGCTGCTGACCTGGTGGAGCCGGTTGACCCAGCAGCGCTTCTGGTAACGCCGTTATTTTTGTGATCCCCCTGTGGGAGCGGGCTTGCCCGCGATAGCGATGTACCAGTCGATGCCTCTACCGACTGAACTGGCGCCATCGCGGGCAAGCCC